>NZ_JBZWJL010000004.1:0-88722 GCF_058680895.1 Caulobacter sp. GSs2
ATCCGGGGGGCAGACGAACCATCGAGGTTTCGGCTGGATCGACTCGTTCGAAGTCGTGGAGGACGAGAAACCCGACGGCTCGCGACGCATGAAAGGCGTAGAAATCACACTTTCGGACTGGATGTATCGCGCGTTGATCAAAGAACGCCGTGTTCTATCCATCAGTCCCGACTATTTCCGCCTTGATGGCGGGCTCGAGCGCCGTCTCTACCAGCTTGCGCGCAAGCATGTCGGGCGGCAGCGATCCTGGAAAATTGGTTTGCCTTTACTGGCTCAGAAAGTCGGCTCATCGCAAGAGCTCCGCTTCTTTAAACGCGACCTGCATAAGATCATTAAGGCCGACAACATTCCGGATTACAAATTTGAGATCAACGGCGAGACAAACGTCGAGTTTTCCCCTGAATACCTGGCGGAAAACCCTGTGAAGCCTATTCCGAATGATCGTCTGATCGTGCTGGTCACCCCCCGCGGAAAACGCCCCGCGCCCTCTCTCGAGCTTGTGGATTAACTTGCCCACAGGCTGTGGATAACTTTTGCGGACCTCGTGCTATCGCCCACAAAGCTTCGGTAGAACGCACACGGAGTGGCACGGGTTTTCGCCCACGTTTCCTCGGTATATCGCCCACGGAAATTGTTCCTAAGTGTTTGATGATAAACCCATCTTTGACCCTCTAACGTTCTAACTTCTATCTTATAACTATCTAACGCGAGCTAGCGCTCGGGCTTGCGCTAAGGGGCGCGCCCGGCGCTGCGCTACGTGAACAGCGGTCGTTTGACGTGGAAATCGAACGCCTGAAGCGCGTGAAGATGCAAGGTCGGGGTCACCTACAAAATGCGTTGAAGTCAGCGTCGCGGTTTTACAGCCGCAGCTCCTTCGCCCAGTCCTGTGACTTATTGCCGGACCTTTGGGAAGTTCGGGGCCTTAGGACTTCAGCGGACACATCGTGGCGGGCCTGGCGGACCGATCGCGGCGAACGGATTAGAAGCGGAACCCGTTTGGCAATTGGCCAAGAGTCCAAATGTACACTTGTGTAACTTCTCCACGCCTGGTCCGGTCTAGCGGACCGCCTCGCCTAGCTAGCCAGAGGTCTCAACCGTACATCGATAGCGTCAGCCCAGCACAGGCTTCTCTGTTTGCGCTAATCTTGTGCACGCCATCCGCGCTCAGAGTGTCGCCGGTGAGGACTATCGACGCCGCAGTATCGCAACGTATTGTCCAATTGCCCAAGCACCCAAATGTGCAATTGTGTTTGTCCTCTGCATCTGCGCCCGCACCGGCTATAAGCGCTTCACCCTTAGCTAGCCCGCCGCGTCCTACAACGATCAGCCACCTCATCCGAGTGGGCAATTGTACATTTGCGCAACTGTTCAGATGGTTATGCGGCGCGAGCACCCCCTTTCTACCTTTGAGCACCAATGGTCTGACGCATAGGATGTCATTCTGATCAAATGCCCAAGAAGGGACCTCGACAAATGTACAATTGGCCAGTCGGCCAATTGGCAAGCGCAGGGTGGCCTTGTGGCCTTCCCGCCTATGAGGCTAAGCCAAAGTCCGAGCTAGCTTGGATATGAGTCACCATTTGGGCGATTGTACATTTGGCCACTTGCGCAAGGGCCGAACTCGGAGGTATCTGCGCTACCGGGCGACGCCGATGCCCTTGCACATCCTTGACGCATAAACTCGACGGAGCCCATAGACGAGCCGCTCGACGCTAAAGGCTACACCGGGAAAATGGTAATCAGCCATTTACCAAAACGGGCTAAACCCACTTGGTCAAATGTACATTTGCGCTTTTGCTGATGATGAGGAGCACTTATGGCCGTAATCAGCGTGTGTTCAACCAAAGGCGGCGTAGGCAAAACCACATTGGTTATGTGCCTGGCTGACGCCTTTGCCCGTCAGGGCGGTAAGGTGGCAATCGTAGATGGTGATCCGAATGGCCACGTCGCCACTTGGCGCGAACGGGCGGGCGAGGATTCGACCGTAGAGGTCATCTCGCAGCCTGATGAAACCAAAATCCAAGACGTAATCGCTGAGGCAGCTAGCCAATACGCCTTGGTTTTTGTCGATCTCGAGGGCGCCGCTTCGCAAGCTGTGACCTATGCCATTGCAGAGAGCGACATGGTCCTGATCCCAACCAAAGTGTCAGGGATGGATCTGCAAGAAGTGTTCCGAACCTACGAGGTGGTTAAGCGCGCCGAAAAAATGCTCAAACGCTCTATCCCTGCACGAGTGATCTTCACCCAGATGGGCTCATTGAACACGCGCGTGGCAAGCCACGCTAGACTGGAAATTCAACAGAACAAAATACCAGTCATGCGCACCGAAATCGTACAACGAGCTGCTTATCAACAGATCCACTTCACAGGCGTAACACCCGCGCATCCGGACGGTGACATCAAGGCGCGCCGGGAAATCACCGCTACTTTAGCGGAAATTCTCGAGAACCTGGCCGCGCAGTCTCAAGCAGCCTGACAAGGGAAGCGAGTCGATGAACATCAAGCCACCAGCACTCAATTTCCAACCCACACCACGGCCCCGACCCCTTAATGCCCCCGATACCGCAGCGGCCCTACAGGAACTCACCCGCGACGTCGGGTTCGGCCGGCCGACAAGCGCACCGCCTGCGCAAGACCTGCAATCTCCAAAAGCAATGGAAGATAAAGCGGCTGACCACATCACTTCAACCGATCTCGAACCGCCGAAAGCAGGACTAAAGGCTCCACCGAAAAGCGCGGCAGCCCGAAAAGGGTCAGCCCAGACTAAAGCTGCCTTAGCCCGCTCTTTGCCCGAAGGCACTCGCCGCAGCCCATCATTGAGGATCGAAGTAGACGATCAGCTCTGGGACGCGTTGCGCCTTACGGCAATGAGACGCCGGGTCACCGTGAAATACATCATCTATGAAGCCCTTGCAGCACAAGGCTTTGAGATCGACATGAGCGCAATTCCAGAAGACGGACGTCGGGAGCGTTAACTTGAAATCGAGCCACCCACAAAACAGCCGCTTGCCCAAATGGGCAAACGTACATTTTGCCTATGGGTAATTGTCGGCTACGGCGAGCGATCTTGGAGAGGTTCGGAAGAACGCCCACGGGCGCTGCGGACTTGTTCTACGATTTTCTCAGCCCGGTAACGAGAAGGTCCGCTCCCACGAGATGCGAGAAAGCATGAGGCTTGCCAGGCGCAACGCATCGCCCCGCAGCGGAGTTTGCTGGCACACACCGGAGCTTAAGGTGACGGCCGAAACTTCAACATGCGCGACGCAACCTAAGGGGCCGGCGTCTTGGAGCCCTCACTCCCTCTGTAGACCAACTGCCCGGCCCGCCATCACCCAGGATTGAGCACCGGACAGGGTCTGGCAGTTAGTGCGCCAAGCCAGGGACCCGTGGGGGAGGGCGCCTTGTCGTGCAAAGCGTATGGCCACACCAGATCTATGCTGACCACGATCATCGTCGTCCCGTTTCCGGCATCTGGCATTGAACCCCGACATCGTGCGCGAACCCGCTGCTGATGACGCGGCGAACTTTTCGATGCTGGGCCAAGCAACTTGTAAGATCCCGTCACCGTTGGGCGCGGTGCGCAAGCAACTCGCTGAACCGGGCGGCATCCACGGTGCGTTCGGCGTCGCTGGCGAAGATCGACTTATCAGCCACGGTCGATTTCCGGTCTGGGCCCGATACCTTGCAAATCAATCACTGCGCGCCGGCGCGATGGGGGTAGCAAGCGGATAAGCTGAAGAGGGGAGGGGGATCGCCCAGCCTACAAGACCTCAGGGAGAAGGGTTGGGGACATTTTAACCCAATCTTCCAGCGCGAGGGGCCGGGGGGGCTTAGCCAGCGCTAACAGGCCCCCGTGGAGGCCTACACGGTCGTCGGCCTTGCCTCTGCCTTCGCGCGGACGCCTCCAAGGTCAGCTTGAGCGAGGACTACGAGGTCCAGTTTTGGACCAAGACCCTCGGCGTTTCGCGCGAGGAACTCGAACAGGCGGTCAAGTCGGCCGGTAACGGCGCCGCCGCCGTGCGCGCCCACCTGCAGCGCGGCGCTCACTAGGATGGCGTGGCGGCCGAACCAGCACGAGCTGCTAGGCCGCCAAGCCGCCGGGCTGGACGTACTCCTGGCTCTAGCGGTGCTATTGAGCGCTACCCCGGTCGCCGCGCTCGGCGACGGGACAAGGCCCGGCGCGGGCGCGCCGCTCTGCCAGGCCCGCTGACGGTCGGGGGTCTCGTCCAGCAGCTCCAGCGGTTTGATCCGGACATGCGCGTGATCATGCCCGGCGACATCGAGGACTGGACCGACGTCCACGAAGCCCATCTGGATATTTTCGCGCCGCAGAGACGCTACCCGCAAATCCTGGAGCTGGCCGACGACGGCGATCCTCGGGCGATATTGGTCGTCCGGTTGTTTGGCGCGCCCGACGTCGACTGATCAAAAGATGGGGCGTTGCGGGGTGCCCCCGCAGAGGGGGTAGCTTGAGACCAAGGCTCAAGCACAGGGGGAGACCTCCCCCTCCAAACCCTCAAACCAGACCGCGCTTTGCTTCATCAACACGCGCCCTTGCCTGCTTTTGCCCCTCGAGATCCCCGCGTCGCCCGCAAACCCCCACCTCGCGCCTAGCCGCCATCAACTGCGCCACCAGAGCCTTCCGAATGTCAGGATCCAGCTCCGGATTGGACGCCCTCCACAGACGTCCCCTAACCACGAAATACCGGCCATCCGGAGTGACGGGATAGACGTTGGCTGCCTTGGTCATCGATCCAAGACGATCCACGTCGGCGCATGGTCGCTGGCCTCCTCCTCCCCACGCACCCAACGATCGACGCCCGCATCGACAAGATCATCAACCAGGCTGGTGGAGATCAGCAGATGGTCCAGGCGCATGCCGTGGTCGGTCCCCCAGCGATTGCGAAGGTAGGACCAAAACGTCCAAAGCGGCCCGACGGGGTGCTGAGCGCGCAGCGCGTCCGTCCAGCCTTGGTCGAGCAGGCGCTGGAACGCGGCCCGGCTTTCCGGCGCAAGCAGGGCGTTTCCGGCATAGGAGTGGTTTGGGTAGATGTCGTCGTCGGTGGGGATGACGTTGTAGTCGCCCGCCAGGACGACAGGCGCGCCCGTGTCCATCAGCGCCGCGGCATGCGCATGTAGCCGTTCCATCCATGCCAGCTTGTAGTCGAACTTGGGGCCCGGGGCCGGGTTGCCGTTTGGCAGGTAAAGGCTGGCGACGAGGACGCCGTTGATCGCCGCCTCGATGTAGCGGGCCTGCGTGTCCTTTGGATCGCCTGGCAGGCGGGTTCGCGTGACGACGGGCTCAACACCCCGCGCCAGGATCGCCACGCCGTTCCAGGTTCGCTCTCCGACCCAGGCGGCCTGGTAGCCCAATTGCTCAAGAGGCGCGATCGGGAAGGCGCCCTGCTCAGCCTTCAGTTCCTGCAGACAAACGACATCAGGCTCCTCCTGGGCCAACCAATCGAGAAGGTTGTCCAGGCGGCCGCGCACATTGTTGACATTGAAGGTGGCGATCTTCACCGGCGCGCCCCGCCACTTGCTCTTGGTTCAAGGCTTTGGCGCACGGTGAGGATCATCCGTGCTCAACGCAGTATCCGCGCTTTAGCTCAAGGCTGTCGGCGTCGCGAGCGGCGCCAACGGTGGAAAGCGCGACTTCAGCGACTGCGCGATGGGTGCCACGGTCGCCAATCGAGAGGGATCCTCGACGCAAAGCGTAGTGACCAAGCGCACGATCAGTTCAAGGTCGGGCTTTTGCAGGCGCTCGTGCTGGCGTTCCAACCTTGTCAGGTAGCGCGTGTCGCCGGGCGGGTAGCTCGCAATCGCCTTTTCGACGTCGGCACGGAGCGACACGAGCCGATCGGCCACGCCAATCGCCATGGCCGCTTGCACGAAATTGGAAAGTTCTGGCTGCACACAATATCCCTAGCCCAGAGCGCTTAGTGAACCCTGTTATCTGATGTTCAGGGGGTGAGTTTTGTACCGCGAGCCGCTAAGCTGGCCACGTGGAAGACCATCTCGATCTGACCGGCGCATCAGGCGCTATCTATCGCTTTCGCCTGGTCGAGGACCCGGCGCAATTGCCCGTGACGGCCGGCATTTTTCTCTACGTTCGCTGGCGCGGCGCGGCGCCGCAAGTCATGTGCTGCTCGGCGGTCAACAGTCTGGTCCAGGCGCGGGACAATTGGGACTTGGCCGTGCGAGCCCACGGCGTACAGGGCATCTACATCCGCCTCCACGTGGCGCGCGCCACGCGTGGAGAGGAGCACAGCGATCTTGTCACCCGCCTGCGCCCACCGATGCTTGGACATGACGAATGACGAGGGACGCTGCTGACCAGGTCGCTGCGGCCCGAAAACCACAACGCTGAAAGAACGCCGCCCGCGATGGAACGTCTGGGCACGTAAGAGTCTGTCCTCGTGATGAGCGACAACACAGCCAGCCCCACCGACATCGCCGCCGCTGGCGTAAGCTCCGCGCTCGCCCGCGCGATCGCGCTTTGGCAGCCGTATCGCTGCTGGGACGACCTGTTGCTGGTCAGTGAGATCGACGAGATCGTCATCGACCAGCTGCGCCAAGGCGGCTTTGAAATCGGCAAACCCAATGACGCCGCCTGGGCCGTTCCAAAGCCCTTCAAGCTCTCCGCCGCTTAGTGCACCATCCGCGACCGGCAGCGTGAACGCAGGATTTTCGCTTCACGGACTTGCCTTCGCTTGTTGTGATGACACCATGGGCCGGTCGCCAAGGAGCTTCGTTGTGACCCAGGCCCGCTTCGACGCTCAGGTTCTGAAGATCGCCGCTCTGGTGGGTGGATCGCTTTCGGTTGCTCGCTTCCTGTTGCAGGCCTTTCAACCGAAGCGGCGTTCTGCGCTTCGCGCCATAGGATCGCGTTCTGTAGAGCGCTCGACGCCGCGGTCGAGGCCTTTGCAGTCGAGTATCTGCGCTCGGCCGACGCAGCCCAGGCGCACAACGCCGCGTGCGCCAGGCTCGAGGCCATGGCGATCTTGAGGAAGAGCGCCCACTAGCCTGTCGACAGAGACTGCGCTAGCTCAGCCGACAAGGCTGGGGGTGCGCGCGCGCCCAATCCACCTGTTCAGAGCCCGTGTCTCTGGAGAGAAAGACCCACTTAAGGAAGGAAGAGTCCGTGACCGACGACGCCCCGACGACAGGACCCCACCATGTCGATCTGCACGTCGGCGCGCTCATCAGAGCCCGACGAAAGGCGCTCGGCATTTCACAGTCGGAACTGGCGGATTGGCTCGGGCTGACTTTTCAGCAGGTGCAAAAGTATGAGCGCGGCTCAAATCGCGTGAGTTCCTCCAAGCTGTATGAAATCGCTCTGAAGCTCGACACGCCCTTGGCCTCCTTCTTTGAAGGCCTTGAGGCCTCAGACAGCACGGGCTCAATCGCCGGAGGCCTGACAGGGTTTCTAAATCAGCGCGGCGCCCACGAACTTGTGGCGGCTTTTACGGCCATGTCACCCGCGTTGCGCCGGCAGCTGGTTAGCCTGGCCGAAGCCATGGCCGGCGACGACGCGTAGTCAGCAGAAGTTGCGGCTACGCTGGGCCCAAGCCATGTCGCCTTGGTCGCCCGAGCGCGTTTGAAGGGTCTGGAGCACGTCGCCCAGATCATGGACCTTGTAAGCGACGAGGTGAACGACGTCGCCCTCGCGCTGGATACGGCCATCGACGCCCAGCAGGCTCGCGCCCAGGATCACGCGCCGCTGCTTTTCATAGAGCGTGGGCCAGATGACGAGATTGGCCACGCCGCTCTCGTCCTCGATGGTGATGAACATCACGCCCTTGGCTGAGCCCGGTCGCTGGCGCACCAGCACCAGGCCGGCGGTCTGGATGAAATCGCCATCGCGCCCTTCGCTGACCGCGCGGCAAGGCTTGCGACGCTGACGGGTCAGGTCTTCGCGCAAAAGCGCCAGCGGGTGGCGGCGTAGCGACAGACCCAGGTTGCCGTAGTCCTCGACGATCTCCCGGCCCTCGGTCATGCCCTTCAGCTGCGGCGCCGGCTCATTAAGTTCGGACGCCTCGGGCTGATCGAACAAGGGCAAGGCGGTGTCGCGCAATGCCTTGATCGCCCACATCGCCTCGCGCCGGTGGAGGCGAAGACTGGGCAGATAGGCGTCGGCTTCGGCGAGCTTCCCCAGCATCCCGGGCTTCAGGCCCGATCGACGCCAGATGTCGTCGATCGAGGCGTAAGGCTGGTCTCCGCGCGCGGCCACCAAGGTCGCGGCTTCTTCATCGACCAAGCCTTTGATCATCCGGAGACCAAGGCGCACAGCCAAACGATCCTCCCGGCCCGTCGGCTCCAGGGTGCAGTCCCATCGCGAACGATTGACGCAGACGGGCCTGACCTCCACCCCGTGCTCCACCGCGTCGCGCACGATCTGCGAGACGCCGTAAAAGCCCATCGGCTGGGAATTGAGCAAGGCGGCGCAGAAAGCGTCGGGATGGTGGCACTTGAGCCAGGACGAGGCGTAGGCGAGCAGGGCGAAGCTGGCCGCGTGGCTTTCGGGAAAGCCGTAGGATCCAAAGCCTTCAAGCTGGGAAAAGGTCTTCTCGGCGTATTCCTGCTCGTAGCCGCGAGCCACCATGCCGCCGACGAGCTTGTCGCGGAAGTGCGTCACCCCGCCGGTCATCTTGAACGTCGCCATGGCGCGGCGCAGCTGATCGGCCTCGCCCGGCGTGAAGCCCGCGCATTCGATGGCCACGCGCATGGCTTGCTCCTGGAAGAGCGGCACGCCCAGCGTCTTACCCAAGACCTTCTCAAGCTCGGGCGTGGGGTAGCTCACCGGCTCTAGACCTTCGCGCCGGCGCAGATAGGGGTGGACCATGTCGCCCTGGATTGGGCCTGGCCTGACGATCGCCACCTCGATGACCAGGTCATAGAAGCTGCGCGGCTTGATGCGCGGGAGCATCGCCATTTGCGCCCGGCTCTCGATCTGAAAGACGCCCAGGGTGTCGGCCTTGCGGATCATCGCATAGGTACGCGGATCCTCTGGCGGGATGGTGGCCAGCTCCAGATGCACACCCTTGTGCTCCGCCAGCAGGTCTAGGCCCTTCTTCAGGCAGGTCAGCATGCCCAGGGCCAGGACATCGACCTTCATGAATTTGAGCTCGTCGATGTCGTCCTTGTCCCACT
This sequence comes from Caulobacter sp. GSs2, assembly GCF_058680895.1. The sequence continues at coordinate 9,151 of NZ_JBZWJL010000004.1, forward strand.
CGATGATCTGGCGATTTTCCATCGCCGCCGGCTCGATCGGCACTAGCTCGTCGAGGCGGTCCTCGGTGAGGACAAAGCCGCCAGGATGCTGTGAAAAATGGCGTGGCGTGTTGAGCAGCTGCTGGGCTAGCTCCAGGGTCAGGCGCAAGCGCCGATCGGACAGGTCCATCCCTAAGTCCGCGGCGTGTTTCTCCTCGATCTCTTCGCGCGAGAAGCTCCAGACCTGGCTGGATAGAGCCTTGGTCATGTCCTCGGGCAGACCCAGCACTTTTCCGACGTCACGCACGGCGCCGCGTGGCCGAAAGCGCTGCACGACGGCGACGAGCGCGCACCTGTGGCGCCCGTAGGTGTCGAAGATCCACTGCATCACCGTTTCGCGGCGCGCGTGCTCGAAATCCACGTCGATGTCCGGCGGCTCGTTGCGCTCCTGGCTGACGAAGCGCTCGAACAGCAGATCGTTGCGCTCCGGGTCGATCGAAGTGATGCCCAGCACGTAGCAGACGGCCGAGTTGGCCGCCGATCCCCGTCCTTGGCAGAGAATGTCCTGCGAGCGCGCGAACTGAACGATGGAGTTCACGGTCAGGAAGTAGGGCGCATAGCCCATGATCCCGATCAGCTTCAGCTCATGGTTCAAGGTCGCCTGGACTTCGGGCGGAACCCCGTCGGGATAGCGCTCGGCGGCCCCCTCCCACGTCTGGCGTTCCAAGGTTTCTTGCGGCGAGCGTCCCTCGTTGACCTCGCTGGGATACTGGTAGCTCAGCTCGTCGAGATTGAAGCGGCAGCGATCGGCGATCGACGCCGCTGTCGCCACCGCGTCCGGGTGCTTGGCGAACAAGCGCTCGATCTCGCCGGGCGCCTTCAGATAGCGGTCGGCATGCCGGTCGCGCTTGAACCCGACGTCATCGATCGTCGTGCCCTCGCGGATGCAGGTGACGACGTCCTGCAGCATGCGGCGCGACGGCTCGTGGAAGAGCACGCGATTGGTGACGACAGGGGTCACGCCGGCGGCGCGGGCCATCTGCTCGAGCCGATAGAGGCGCAGGGCGTCACCGGGTCGCCGGCGCAGGGTCAGGGCTAGGTGCGCGTCGCTACCGAAGATCGCCGCGACCTTTTTCAGCTGCAGGGCACAAAGATCGTCAGCCTTGTCCGGGACAAGGATGGCGATCAGACCCTCGGCGTGGACGGCGACGTCATCGAGATCCAGGTCGCATTCGCCCTTGCCGGCGCGGTGCTTGCCCAGCGACAGCAGCCGGCAGAGACGCGAGTAGGCGGGTCGGTCGGTGGGCAGCACGACTAAAGCCGTGCCGTCACGCAGCGCCAGCTCGCAGCCGACGATCAGTCGAACGCCAGTGGCTTTGGCCGCGATGTGTGCGCGAACGATGCCCGCGACGCTGTTGCGATCGCAGATGGCCAGCGCTTCATAGCCCAGGGCCGCGGCCTGGTCGAAGAGCTCGCCCGGGGAAGAGGCCCCGCGCAGGAGCGAGAAGTGCGAAGCGCACTGCAGCTCGACATAGGCGCCGCTCATGCGAAGATTCCTGCGATGAACCAGCGCTGCGTCCCGGTCGCCGGGTCCTCACCATCGCCGTCGCGATAGAGCCAAAAGCGCTCTCCGGCGTCGTCCTCGACCTGGTAGTAGTCGCGCGATCGCGCCAGCTCGGCGTCGGCCTTCCACCATTCGCCAAAGACCCGTTCGGGACCGTCGGCGCAGCGCACCCGGCGGCGCACCCCGCGCCAAGTGAAAGCGGCCGGCGGGGCGTCTGGCAGCAGGGCCACGGTCTCCACCGGTTCGGGTCGGGCAAAGAGGCGGGTGGGGCGCGGCCAGTCCAGCGGCCAGGAAAAGTCCTCGACCGCCTCCAACGCCGGCGCGGCGCGCACCGAGCGTTCGGGTAGATCGCTTTCGGCTGACGCCAGGCGATAGACGTGACCCGCGCCCAGGCGATTGGTCAGCGTATCGACAAGGCCCGAAAGGTCGGTGGGTCCGCCGGCGTCCCCCAGGCTTTCGGTCTGCTTGAAGACCAGGGACTCCGCGCCGGGCGCGGCCAGGATGATCTTCTCAACGCCAAAGCCCGGGTCGACGTTTTCGAGCTTCTCGCAGAGCAGCCGCGCCAGACGTTTGGCGTCTCTGGACGGCGCGGCCATGGAGATGCGGGCCGTCTCGGTGCGATTGTCGACCCGGACGAAATAGGCGTCCACGCGCCGCGCGCCGAGGCTGACGGCCTCCAGCCCAGCGCAGAGTTCGGCCACCAGCTGGGTGACGTATCGCGCCATGGTCTCCGGCGCCCCGATCGGCTCGGCGAAAGCGCGCCGCGCCGTCAGCGTCTCGGCCGCGATGACCGGCTCGATCGGCTCGGCATGCCGACCGAAGGCCTGATCCAGGCGCCGGACGGGCGCATATCCAACGCGATGGGCCAGCGGGCCCTTGGGTGTGGCCTCCAGCTCGCCGATGGTGTCAAAGCCCAGCCGTCCTAGCGCTTCGACGGTCGAGGCCGGCAGACGTAGCGCCGAGACCGGCAGGCCGGAAATTTGCCGCCCGATCACACCTTGATCGACAACGAAGATCGCCCGGCGGCTGTAGCGCGCCAGGGCATGGGCCGCGCCCCAAGTGTCGGCGATCGCGATCTGCGACTGCAGGCCGACCTTTTCGAGGCGGGCCCGGATGTCGATCAGCATCTTCTCCTCGCCGCCGCGCAGGTGCGCAGCGCCGGTGGCATCGATCACCAGGCCGTCGGGAGCGTCGGCCGCCGCGACGGGCGAATAGAGACGCTGAGCCCACAGCGCCAAGCGATCTAGCGCTGCGGCGTCACCCGCAGCGTCGAGGTCGTGCAAAACCAAGCCGGGGACCATGGCCGTGGCCTGGGCTACAGCCTGGCCAAGACGCAAGCCCGCTTCAGCAGCGGCAGTGTTGAGGCTGGCCACGGCGCGGCGGCGACCCACACGCCCGACCATGACGACGGGAACGTCAGGCGGCGGCGCGCTCTTGCCCAGGCTGCGGCGAAGCCGATCGGTCGGCCACTGCGGCAGGAAGACGGAGATGACCCTTGGCGTCACAGGCTTCAATCTCGATATCGAAAGCTTCGCCGGCGCGGCATCGCATGAGTTCAAGAAGCCAACGGGGACGCCCCACGCCGGCGGTTGGGAGAGGGGAGGAGGGGAGGGCGGACACCCTCCACCGGGTTACCGCCGCCGTGGGTTGGCCCAGGTCGGCCGCGTCCGCGATGCGTCGCCATCTTCGGATGGCGATGGCCATCTGACCGCTCTTTTCCGCCGCCAGTTGCAGCCGACGCGAGGCTGTCATCGAAAGCTTCGCGACCTCGCCGACGACGCCGGCTAGGCCGCGATATTTCAGGCCCTCCTCCATGGCACCGAGGATCGCCGCCTCATCGCCGGCTTCGGCGAAAATCACGCGCTTTGGCGGCAGGCCCGCCTGGGCCAAGGCTGGCGCGAAGAGATCGCGTTGGCGCAGGCACCAGAGCACCGGGCCGTCGGCCCGCGCGAGAATGCCGGCCGCGAAGCTAGCGGCGGCAGCACCGTGCAAGGCGCCCTCCGCCCCGCCCGCGACCTCGTGCAACGCCCCCATCGCCAGCCCATGCCCTGGCAGACGCGCATCGATCGCGTCGACACCGAAAGGCAGGACCCGGCCGCTGGCGCAGTCGGCCAGCTCTATCAGGCGGACCTGACTTCGAAGCGCGTCGAGCGCGGCGGGTGAGCGGTTGAGGGACATCGGGACCTAACAAGTATGTTCTATCTTTGTTCTCGCGTGGTCGATGGAGTCAACGGGGGGTGCGACCGGGTTTGTCGCCCAAGCTTAACGATTCATCTGACGGCGTAAGGGCTAGCGCGGATTCAAATATTTTTTGTCGCAGGCGCCTGAGGCTGATCGCACTGGAAGGGCTGGAGCGCCGGCAAAAGCCGTCCTAGGCTCAAGCCATGGACGAACTGCAGCAACGCATCTTGGCCGCCGAAACCGTCATCATCGAACTGACGCCATGGATTGACGAAGGCGCTATCAGCGACGCGATCGCGTCGATCCGAGCGGGCCTTGAAGGATCGATCAGCGAGGATGAACGCATCATCCGTCTTCAGGCGCTGGAACTGCTCCAGGACGGACGCCGACGTTACGCGGGCCCTGAGTTCGGTGTCTGGCTTCGGGCGACCTAGTGAAGTTGCACTTGGATCACAGGAGGCCTGAGACCGCATGATAACTGCCCTTCGCCACGCCGTGGTCTGCGACCACGCGCAATATTCGTCTACCGGGCAATTGACATTTATCGGCGTGGCGGGCGACGCCTTCGTCGGCAAGGTCATTCCGACCGCCCGCCAAGTTTGGCTAGGAATTAGTCTGGATCTCGACGGCACGGAGTCCGTCGTGACGCTCCGCGTTGAAGCTCCTGAATATGATCACTCGCTGACCATCACCGTGCCCGCGGGACCGACCAACACCTCTTTCATGCTTCCAGTGACCGTCCCTGCCGGCGATCGCGGAGAATTCATCGTGTCGCTGACAAACGCCGGCGGCCCCGAGCGCGAGTTTGCACAGCGATGGCGGCTAGACGCTGACGCTGGCGCCCTATGGTTGGCGGGAGACGAGGCTGCAGTCGTCATCCAGGCAGCGAACACGGCGACAGCAGACGTCTTTGCCCAGGTTGCCGCTCAACAAGCCGCTTCGCGCCACTGAAGCTGCAGCGCCTCCCTCTGAGGCCTGCATTACGTCGGCCACCCGAGCGGGCGGAACCTGGTCCCGCACGCTCCGTTTCAGACTTCACCATAACCTAATGGAGTCGTCCCATGGTCCGAAATACTCTGATGCTCGCCGCCGCTATGGCGGCGCTGTTCCTGGCTGCGTGTCAGAAGAAGGACGCAGCGCCCGCGCCCGCCGATCCCGGCACCAGCAACGCGGCGGTCAACGCCGCTCAAGACGCCGCTGCGACGGCGGTCGGTACCGCCGGCGCTGTCACCGGCCCAGCCTCTACGGACGCCTTTGTCGCCAATGCCGCCATCAGCGACATGTACGAGATCCAAGCTGGCCAGATCGCCCAGCAAAAGGGCCAGTCGGCGGAGGTCAAGGCGTTTGGCAAGCAGATGGTCACCGATCACACCGCGCTCAGCAACGCCATGAAGCCGCTGATCATCGCCGCTGGAAAGACCGCGCCCGCCGGCCTGGACGAGCGACGCAAAGGGCTGATCGACAACCTCAACGCCGCCGCGCCGGCTGATTTCGACAAGGTCTATCTGGCTCAGCAGGAAGCGGCTCACAACGAAGCCCTGACCCTGATGCAGGGCTATGCCGACAACGGCGATGACGCTGGCCTGAAGGGCGGCGCGGCCAAGGCCCTGCCCAAGATCAAGGCGCATCTGAGTCATGTCCAAGGCCTGACCTCGGGCGCCCACTAACCCCTTCGCAAGTTAGGAGCGCCTCATGGGTCTCTTCTCCAAAATCGTCGATAAAATCTTCCACCGCGACAAGCCAAAGCCGCCCCCGGCGGCGACGCCCGTCAACTCCGCGCCAGCGTCCCCTGGCACGCCTCAATCGACTGATCCGGCCCCAGCTCCCGCGCCCGTCGATGTCGAGGCGGTGCTGGCCTCTATGGCGGACATCGAGGGCGGCGGCGGCAACTGGCGCACCTCGATCGTCGATCTCCTCAAGCTGCTGAAGCTGGATTCCAGCCTCGAGGCTCGTAAGGAGCTCGCGCAGGAACTGGGCGTCCACGCCGGTGAGCACGGCAGCGCCGAGCAGAACATCGCCCTGCAGAAGGCGGTGATGAAAAAGCTGGCCGAAAACGGCGGCCAGGTGCCGGCAAGTTTCTACCAGTAAGCCAAGGCGTCGGCCGGTCACCGCCCGCGACCGGCCGGCCGCTTTCCTTCCGCTTCGCTGGCAGGGCGCGCGGATACGCAGACCAGCTTGGAACGCCGGCATGCCTTGGCCGGTTGGACCGCAAAGGAGCCACATCATGGCCGCCAGCAAGCTGACCAAGTACCAAGAGATGCGCGACTTCTCCCAAACGGCCGAGCCGTCGGCAAATGAGAAGGTCGTGCCGTCCGAGGCTCTGCGGTTCGTGATCCAAAAGCACGCAGCCAGCCATCTGCATTTCGATCTGCGCTTGGAATACGACGGCGCCTTTCGCTCCTGGGCCGTGCCCAAGGGTCCCTCGATGGATCCGGCCGAACGTCGCTTGGCGATGGAGGTTGAGGATCACCCGCTCGATTATGGCGATTTCGAAGGGACCATCCCCAAGGGCCAATATGGCGGCGGCACGGTCATGCTCTGGGATCGCGGCTATTGGGCGCCGGAAAAGGGCTTTGAGAAGATCGGAGCTGCCCTGGGCAAGTGCGAGCTGAAGTTCGTCATGGAAGGGGGCCGTATGCACGGCTCCTGGGTCATCGTCCGCACAAAACGCGACAGCAAGGGCAGGGCCAGTTGGATCCTGATCAAGCATCGAGACGAGTTCGCCGCGCCGGGCAATCCCGCTGGCCCCACCGACGATGACCGCTCGATCGCCTCGGGCCGCACGATGGTCGAGATCGCAAACGGCAAGGGCAAGGCCGCCACGCCGTTCATGACCGCTTCGGGCGCCGCCGCCGGCGCGGTCTGGCGGAGCGACCGAGACGAGAGCGCGCCGGCGGATCTTATCAAGTCCGCGAAGACCAAGGCTGGGTCGAAGGGCAGGGCGGTCAAGGCGATGCCCGACTTCGTAGAGCCCCAACTGACCAAGCCGATGGAAAAGCCGCAGTCGGGGCCAGGCTGGGCCCATGAGATCAAATTCGACGGTTACCGCATGCAGTTGCGCACGCAGGGTGGCAAGGGTGTGCTTCGGACCCGCAAGGGCCTGGACTGGTCGGCTAAATTCAAGGAGATCGCCGCGGCGGGGGCTAACCTTCCAGATGGCATCCTCGACGGCGAGATCTGCGCGCTGGACCATACCGGCGCGCCGGACTTCGCCGGGCTGCAGGCGGCGATTTCCAGCGGTCAGACCAAAAACCTCGTCTTGTTCGCGTTCGACTACCTGTTTGACGGGCTGGAGGATCTTCGCGACCTTCCGCTCGAACAGCGCAAAGAGCGCCTTGCTCAGCGCCTTAAGGACGCGCCGGCCAATATTCGCTTTGTCGACCATTTCATCACCGCCGGCGACGCGGTGCTGCTGTCGGCCTGCCGCATGGATCTGGAAGGCATCATCTCCAAGCGGCTGGACGCGCCATATCGTTCGGGCCGCGGCGAGACCTGGACGAAGTCCAAGTGCCGGGCCGGTCATGAGGTGGTGATCGGCGGCTACACCACCACCAACGGGGCGTTCCGCTCGCTGATCGCCGGGGTGCATCGCGACGGAAAGCTCTTCCATATCGGCCGCATCGGCACGGGATTTGGCCGCGACAAGGTCGCGGTGATCCTGCCGCGCCTCGAGGCGCTTGAGATCAAAGCCTCACCTTTCGCCGGGAAGGAAGGCCCCAGCCGGGCGGGCCGTCTTGGCGAAGTTCATTGGGTTCGCCCTGAGCTTGTCGCCGAAATTGAATATGAGGGGTTCACAGGCGAGGGCCAGCTGCGTCAGGCGGCCTTCAAGGGCTTGCGGGAGGACAAGCCGGCGGGCGAGGTCGAAGCCGAAAGTCCGGCCCCGGCCTTTACGCCCCTGGCCGAGCCGAAACCTCAGCCAACGGCGTCCGGGACAGTGACAGTGACGCCCAAGACTGTGAGCTCTCGGGGCTCGGCCGTGGTTATGGGGCAAACGATCTCCAACGCCGGTAAGCCTCTGTGGCCCCACGCCAATGACGAGCGGCCGGTGACCAAGCTAGAGCTGGCCCAATATTACGAGGCGGTCGGCGAGTGGATGATCGACCATGTGCGCGGGCGGCCGTGCTCGATGATCCGGATGCCGGACGGCATCGAGGGTGAGCAAAAGTTCTTCCAGCGTCACGCCGGACAGGGCCAGTCGGCGCTGTTTTCCGAAGTGACCGTCTGGGGCGACCGCAAACCCTACCTGCAGCTGGACAAGGTCGAAGCGCTGGTGGCCGCAGCCCAGGTCGGAGCGCTCGAACTGCATCCCTGGAACAGCGAGCCTTTTATGCCCGAGCAACCGGGGCGACTAGTCTTCGACCTGGATCCGGCGCCGGACGTGCCGTTTGACTGGGTGATCGAAGGCGCGCGCGAGGTGCGCGACCGGCTCCAAGACCTCGGCCTGACCGCATTTTGCAAGACCACGGGGGGCAAGGGCTTGCATGTCGTTACGCCGCTTTCGGCCGACGGCCTCAACTGGGACGTCGCCAAAGCCTTCGCGCGCGACCTTTGCAAGGCGATGGCCCAGGACGAGCCGGACCGTTACCTGATCGAAATGAGCAAGGCCAAGCGGACCGGAAAGATCTTTCTGGACTATTTGCGCAACGACCGGATGGCCACGGCCGTGGCGCCCTTGTCTCCACGCGGCCGGCCCGGGGCCCCGGTGTCCATGCCTATCGCGTGGACCCAGGTGAAAAAGGGGCTGGATCCCGCCAGGTTTACGCTGCGCACCGTGCCGGCTTTGGTCGGAAAGCTTACGGCGTGGGAAGATTATTGTGACGGAGAGCGGCCGCTGGAAGGAGCCATAAAGCGCCTTGGCAAGGTCTAGGCGGGCAAGCGGGCTGGTTGCCGACGCCGCCGCGCAACGGTCAATGAGGCGCCCATGACGAGACGCGCGCCTGGCGGGCACGGACTGAGGCGGCGGCGTCGGGTCAGCCGCAGCCTGCTCAACCCTCGCCGCGATCCTGCAAGGCCAGGATCAAGTCAAACACCGCAATGGCTACAACCGCCGATCCTGCGATCGCCAAGAGCTTGCGGTCTGCGCCGGGCTTTCGAGCGGCCAGAGCAAGGCCGCCAATGTCCATAGCGTCGCCCGCGACCCGCATCCACAGAAACGGACCAAACTTGACCGGCGAAAGCAGGGCGGCGCCCGCCGCCAATTCCCGCGAGCCGAACGCCGCCACCGCCTCGGGCGAGGTGGCGCTTGAGGCGCCGATGGCGGCGGCGAACCGGCGCGGCGCGGTCAGGGCGGCAAGGCCCAGAAGGACGCTGGCCACACCAAGCGCATGCTTGATGCGGGTCAGTGAAGCCATTTAAGCGTCGGTGCGATTACGGGACGGGGAAGAGCCGCCCCTGCGGCCGGCCTCAGCCGCCAAGTCGCGGCTTTGGGAAAAGCTGCGCTTCTCGGCGGGGACTGAAGCGCCGCCCTTGGCGGCGATCGCACGCCGACGTTCTGGCGACATGACGGCAAAGCCGCGTTTGGCTTTGGAAGTAACGGTGGCCTGATCCATGGGATGTCCTCCTGCTGAACATTCAAAGGGACCAAAAGCCGAATAGTTCCAGCGTCAAAACCAGGCTGGTGCGCGAACGGGGACCAGGCCAAGCACGCTCCATATGTCAGATAGGCGCTCCCCGATCGCGAACGTCTCGCAAGTCCTGGCCGTGAGGGAACGCTGGTCAGCTCTTACCGTTGCTGTAGTCGGCAGTCGCCCTGACTGTGCATTGGAGATGAAGCATGGCCACCGCCGCCCCCAAACTTGACGCTGTCGCCCTGTTGAAAGCCGATCATCGCAAGGTCGAGGACCTTTTCGCGAAGTTCGAGGCCGCCAAGGGCGATGGAAAGAAGAAGGCCCTGGCCGAGCAGATCTGCATGGAGCTTACCGTCCATACCAAGATCGAAGAGGACATCTTCTATCCGGCCTGTGAGGGCAAGGTTGAGGAGGACCTCTTGAAGGAGGCCTATGTCGAGCACGACAGCGCCAAGGTGCTGATCGCCGAGATCGAAGCCGGCGGCCCCGACGATGAATTCTACGACGCCAAGGTCAAGGTGCTCTCGGAAATGATCGAGCATCATGTCAAGGAAGAAGAACAGCGGGTCGAGGGCATGTTCAGCCAAGCGCGCAAGGCTGGCCTGGACATGGACGCTCTGGGCGAGCAGATGGCCGCCGAGAAAGAGCAGCTGATCGCCAACTACAAGGCCGGCGGCCTGCCGGCTCCTGAGACGACCACCCTGGAAGGAACCACCCTCGCCGCGCACTGAGGGGGGTCGGGCTCTGACAGCAGGTGAGGCGACGGGTGACCGTCGCCTTTTTGCTGGACGGATGACTGCAACGGGCAACGAGTTCCGGCAGGGCACGACCATCACAAGATTGCGTCGTCGTTGGGCATCCGGTGCGTGATCCGCCGGCGCAACCACGATGTCTTCCCAAGGGTCAGGCCGAAGCCAGCAGCGCAGGAACATCGACAACGCCGCTCCGTTCAGGCCCGGCTTATCCCCGTCTAGCCGCCGGAGCCGCAATGTCCCTACTCAGCCTCAGCCGGGCCGACCTAGCAGAGCGCGGACTGCTCGACCGCGCGGGCGCGCCCTATAGCCGCCGCTTCGTGGAGACTTCGATCGGAGCGATGGCCTATGCAGAGGCAGGCTCTGGGCCTGACGTGATCGTCGCCATTCACGGCACGCTGACCGTTCTTGACGACATGCCTATAGCGCTCGACGGGCGCCTGGACGGCGTTCGAATGATCGCCTTTGATCGCCCCGGATTCGGCGCGAGCGCCCGCCGACCTGTCGCCGAGGCCGGCGTCTTGAGCCAGGCTCGCGCGCTCAACCAAGCCCTCGAGCGCTTGGGCATCGATCGGGCTGTGGTTCTGGGTCACTCGTTTGGCGGCGCCGTCGCGACCGCCATGGCGATGCTCGCGCCTGAGCGGGTGATCGGCGTGGTCGCCCTGGCGCCATTGGTCATGCCCGAGATCCGATTGGAACATCTTTTGTTTGGCCCACGCGGCGTCCCGCTATGGGGCCGCGCCTATGCGGACATGGCTCACGGCGGGTTCGATAAGGGTCTACTCCCGATCCTTTGGCGCGCGATGTTCTTGCCGCAGATCATGCCGCAAGCGGTCGCCGAGCGCCTGCCGTTCGCTATGGCAGGCGAGGCCGGCGCGACCGCGCGGGTCGGTGAGGACTGTTTGACCGCTGGGCCTGACTTGGTGGCGATCCTTGCCAACGCGGCGCTCCTGCAGATGCCCCTGCGGGTGCTGGGCGGCGGCGCGGACCTTGTGATCAACAACGCACTCCACGGTCAGGTCCTGGCGGCGCTGGCGCCCCGCGGTCATTTCTCGCTGTTGCCTGGCGTTGGGCACATGATCCACCACGCCGCGCCCGACCGGGTAACGCAGGCTCTTGCGGACGTTCTCGGCGCGGCGCCGCACTGAAGAGCGCCTGAGACGGCTCAGTTTGTCGAGAACCAAGGCCGGCGACCGACGTTCTGACACCATGACCCAAAACGCTCTCAACACCCCCATAGACGCCCAGCGGATCGATGGAGCCGTCGTAATCACCGGCCCGGACGGTCTCAACACCGCGATGACGCCGCAAGCTGCACGCGCCTCGCTGGAAAATCTGCAGCGAGCCTTGGATGCCGGCGCCCGAACGTCCGACACCTATCAAAAGCCGCTTGGCTAGGCGTGACGTCGGCCACGCCTATTCCCACGGCCAATGAGGGCGTGGGGCCGAGGCGATTTCCGAGTTTTCCCTTTTAATCTGTGAGCTCTGGCGTGTTCGAATATGAGTTTGAGGTTCGACCTGATGGCCTTCCCGTAAACGCCGTGCCAAAAGTGACGTTCGAAAAGAACAGCAAATTCAACCGGTTGACAAATAGGTTAGCGCTAACCAACTGATTTATAGACAAATTCAGCTTTTGGTGATCAAGCTGCTAGGTGGTATGGCTGGCTTTCGCCGGCAGCGCTTCTCGAGGCATCAAGCATAGTCCCAAGTCATTCGACTTCAGTCCGCCTAGCTGCCGAAAACGGGCGCAGCGCGAACTCCTGATCTGCTGACGTCAAAATGACTGCCCCGCTGTCGTATCTCTCAAATGCCCAACCCGCTGTTAACTAGCCTGGCCGCATCCAAACGGCTGTTTCGCCACTGAATGATACAAGGGCTCGTACTCGCCGGCCTCGGACTGCAACACCCTGCAGGAGGGGGTCGTCCACATATGTGGTGAGCCCCAGATCGTGGCCCCGTTGGCCTTGGCAACGCGCTCCAACTCGTCGACCAGGTCGGGACGCAGCGAAAAGAAAGAACGCTCGGCGCTTCGATCTTGCCGACGCCAGAGCCAAGGCCTGCTGTCGGCCGGCAAAGCTGAAAGCTGGTTTTCCAGGTGGTGTTGCACAACCCCGGTAAGGGAAGGCCCCCCGGGCGATCGCGTTGATCCTCGAGTTCTGCCAGCAAGGCTCAGTGGAGGCGCAGCGACAGATTGCGATAGCGGCCGAGCCGTAATCTCCGCGAAACAGGTGCCGCAAAGAAAACCTATTAATTCCAAAGAGTTATGCGCTGGACAAGGTCTAACATCCTGATTGGAGAGGACATTCAGCTTTTCAGCCACTCAGGGCTCACCTCAAGGTTTGTTCGCCAGAACACGCTTTGAAGAACGAACTATGAATACGGTCCATGCGGTGCGGACGATTCTGTCGGCAGGATCGTTGAGGGCTCACCTCAAGGTATGTTCGCAAATACTCGCTGCATAGAAAAAAGCAGAATTTACCGCACGGCGAGTACCTCGCCGTACGGTGAACGCCCGTAATTTTTGCCGCCGACTGTCCCAACAGTCCTAGAGAGGTCGAAGCGTGAGATATGCTCCGCTCAGGCAGCAAAGGTCAGTTGGGTTGGCCGCACTATAGTAACCACGAGCCGGATCATAGATGGTCCAAATTGGCGACCGAGACAGCATTAAAATGAAATGAAGTCTCGTGAGGTGCGCTATCACAGGAAAGGAAGCGGGATATTCGCCCTCACTACATAGTACAGCTTGTGCCTGCATGCCAAAGTGAGGAGCTATATCTGCCAATGACGCGAGATCGATGCGACCGCTATATGTCCATGCTTGATCAGGTGCCACGCCGCCTAACCTCCCAATTTTGGTGGAAGCGATCGACAGACACTGAATGCCGCAGTTCAAATTACTCACCGTGTGTTCGACCACATGCCCCGAATCCGTCGAAGGTATTTAGCGGCAAATAATAATGAGGCTTCTCTCTCTTAATATTATTTAAGGTGCTGACATTAGCCATTGCAATGAAGTCTACGCTATCCAGCGGGTCGTGATAAATGCCGAACACCCCGACACTTGGCTTGTATTCATATAGAACGCTTTTCACGCCATTGCTGGCAAGATAGTATGTCTCTTCATTCACATTGTGAGGGCTGGGCGTGTAATTCGTTTTAAACAAGACCCGCGTCTGAATATCTCCTGCGGTCCATACTTGGCCTACCTTTATGCCGCAGGTTTTTGGCAAAACGATCCGAACGATGCCCCCTCGCGCGCACAGAAGCCCGCGTTCGGAGCAATCCGCCAAGGGCGCCACAAACGGGCCTCGTCGTTCCATATTGCGTCTGAAATCCAGTATCAGATCACCAAAAGCAAAGACACCGCGCTCTGACCATGAGCCAGTCTGTCCAGTCAGTACAAGCGCCACCGAGAGAGACAAAAATGACATAGTTTTTACTCGAAGCTATAGGGCGGCCAAGTGGGAATGGGAAAGCCCACTACCTGACCAATCGCATACGCCATCTGATGTATGGCTAATTCATGTTCCCGGAAGAATTGAGATGTCTCGTCGTAGTTATTGTAAGTCTGGTACTGCGCGTAGTGCAGCCCGGCATAGTAGTCGTTCAGCGACTTTCCGGCGGGCGTGTTGTGCGCAATCTCGTGGAGATATAAATAAACGTACCCAGTGTACCACGGATCTGGAGCGCCGACGACTGCGTTGGCATATTGTGCCGCATAGCCAACGATAGTGTTGGCACGAACGGAAATGTTTCCATAGACGTTCGCGCCGCCTCGACTGCGACCGAAATCTACGTCGTTGGCAACAATTCGAAAGTTCATGGCATCCATTTGAACGCCAAGATCGGAAACGACGATTGTACGCTTATCTGCAGGAATTCCGGGCAAGTTGGGAAACTGCACTGTATAACCCGCCATTCCTGGCCCCATTGCGTCGAAGATCACTGATCCAATACCTTGGAAGTTTTCTAGGATCGCCTCAGCCTCTGCGCTTTGATCAGAGGTTACGCGCTCTGATCCATAGCTAGCCTCATAGTCTGGGCCGGACACCGCAGGAAAAATCCATTGACTGTCGTAGAAATATTGCGATCCGCCTAGGAAGTAGTTGGGATTATTGAAAAAGTTGCGAGCGGCCGGACGAAAGGTAATGATATCGTTGGTTGAAGCCGTTACGACTATCTGAGATACCTCGGTGCTGTCACCACCAAGGAACGCTTGCGCTTCTTCACGAGATAGATTTCTCACCGTGGCTCTCCATTATTTCGAGTTTCAGAGATTGTTGCAACACTTCAGCGAAAATCCTCTGCGCCGAAGGCAAGTCGCGATTGAAAGCGTGCATAGCCTCGACGACAGCCGCCGCGTTCCGGTAGAACGCAGCTGTCACGGGCAACCACGGCTGGTCTAGAATGCCGCACCGTCCCAGCGCACATATCAGTATTGCTCTAGCGAGGCGCCCATTTCCTTCTACAAGCGGGTGACTCAGAGCAATTTGCACGTAGCAATACATCGACCACGTCAAAGGGCAAACGTTTGAAATGTATTCACCATCTAGCAATCTCGATATGAACATTCGAGATACGTTAGGGTTAGCGTATAAAGTTCTTCTGCCCTCGACGTCAGGAGCCGTCGCCATAGACATATCTCTTATGCAGGCAGAAGTGCCGAGCAGCGATGATGCCAGTGCTAGTATATTAGCTTCATTCCATGACCAATCTTTGGCACTTTGCCAATGAGCCAGCAGCGTCGGCTCAGGCGAAATGCGGAAAAATACTCGCTCCACGGGAATTTGAATTTGACTGAATATAGCGGCTTGCGCCGCGATACCCGCAGTATCCGCGTTCGAGGCATGAAACGCAGCGCGAAGGTCCGCACCAAAGTATTCTGGGGCCGACCAAGATCCGCATCGAGCGCGAATTTGGCTGGCGACCGAGTCCATCTCTACCGTGTCTCTGGTCCCAACTGGAAGTACAGGGAGTCGAGGCCTTAACGTTCTCGTATCCATCTCTAGCCCGGCGCGCATGAGTTTATCGCTCAGGTTGCAGCGCGCTGCGCTCACATGCAATAGTGATATTTGTACCCCAGGTTTGTGGGATATTTGCACCGCGAAGAGGGGCGAAACTTTTGCCCCAAGGTCCTAGGCTGGTAGGCGGCCCATTTGGCTTGCCAGTCCTTCCACGCCTATGTTTCCGACGCAGGGATACGGCCGATGGTCGCCTTGCTGACACCCAAAACCTTGGCTAGGTGGCGCACGCTCTCGCCATTGGCACGCTGCTGAGCGACGAAGGTGCGCTGAGCGACCGTCAGACAGTGTCGGCGACCCAGCTTAACGCCGCGGGCCTTTGCACGTTCACGGCCCTCGCCGGTGCGCGATCGGATCAACTCGCGCTCGAACTCGGCCAGGCCGCCCAAGACGGTAAGCATCAATCGCCCGTGCGGCGTGGTGGTGTCTGCCCAGGTGTCGCGCACCGATCGAAACTGCGCGCCCTTCTCGGTGAGGGCGGCCAGGACATTGAGCAGATCTCGCGTCGAGCGCGCCAGGCGGTCCAGCCGGGTGACTACCAGCACGTCGCCGGCGGCCAGCGAAGCGATTGCCTTCTTGAGCTGGGTCCGATCAGCCTTCGCCCCGGACGCCGTCTCGCTGAACACCTTCTCGCAGCCGACCGCCATTAGTTCGGCGACCTGCGCCGCGGCGCTCTGACCGTCGGTCGAAACCCGTGCATATCCGCAAATCATACGCCTGATTCTGAGACTATAATCTGAGACACGCAAGCCGCTGATATCGTTGGGGCTGGTCAGCGTCTCTTTTTTCAAGAATTGTGAGCCGCCGCAGAAGCGGCGGGGGCATTCCCATGGCGCGGCGAAGCTTGCTCACGGGCGATGAACGGCGTCGGCTGTTCGAACCTCCGGTCACGGACCGGGAGGTGGCGCGCTGTTACACCTTCTCAGCCAAAGACCTCGATTGGATCGAGGCGCGTCATGGCGCGGCCAATCAGCTGGGCGCCGCGGTGCAGATGGCGCTGCTTCGCCATCCGGGGTTGGGCTGGCGACTTGGCGAGAGCGTACCGCCCGCCGTGCTGCGCTTCCTGGCCGATCAGGTCCACGTCGCTCCCTCGGCGCTGGACGCTTATGCCAAGCGACCGCAAACACGCCTGACCCATGTTCGCCAGCTTCACCATCGATTGGCCTTGCGGCCGTTCAACCGCACCGATCTTCGCCATGCAGTGGAAGTCGCCTGCGCTGCGGCGCGGTCTACCGACAAGGGCGGGCCGATCGTTGAGGCGCTGATCGCGGAGCTGCGCCGGCAACGGATCATTCTGCCTCCGTCCGAGACCCTGGAACGTGTCGGCCTGGCCGGCCGCGCCCAGGCAAGGCGCAAAGCGGCCGACGATCTTCTGGCCTCCATAACGCTGTCGCAGTTCGAACGCATCGACCAACTGCTGATCAACGATCCGGCTT
This sequence comes from Caulobacter sp. GSs2, assembly GCF_058680895.1. The sequence goes on from NZ_JBZWJL010000004.1 coordinate 25,651, forward strand.
TGCGCAAATCGCCGCTGGCCTGGCTGCGGGAAATTCCGGAATCGCCCAGCGCCGCCAGCATGGCGGGCATCACCGAGCGACTGGCCTATGTCCGTGCAATCGCCATCGATCCGGCGATCACCAGCAGCATCCACGAGCACCGCTTCGAGCAATACGCCCGCGAGGGGGCGGTCGCCCCGGCCTTCCTGCTGAGCGGGTACAGCGTCGGCCGACGCCGCGCGACCGTCGTGGCGCAACTGATCTTCCTGGAAAGCCGCCTGAGCGACGCCGCGGTCGATATGTTCGACAAGATGGTCGGCTCGCTGTTCGCCAAGGGCCGCCGCGGCCGCGAGCGCAAGTACCAGGCTAGCAGCCGCGAGGTCAGCCAGATCATGCGTCTGTTCAGCGGCGTGATCGGCGCCGTTGATCAGGCCCGGGTCGATGGCGGCGACGTTCTCGACCGCATCGACGCCCAGGTCGGTTGGTGGAAGGTGCTGGCCGCCAAGCCGAAGATCGACGCCCTGGCCGCCCTGGCGATCGAGGATCCGCTGATCAGCGCCGCCGACCGCTACGGGGCGCTGCGCCGGTTTGTCCCGACTTTCCTGGAGCACATGCGGTTCAGGGCCGGAACCGGTGGCGCGCCCTTGCTCAAGGCGGTGGACATCCTGCGCGACCTCAACCAGTCCGGCCGAAGGGAGTTGCCCAATGACGCGCCGCTGCCGTTCGCGTCGAAACATTGGAAGGCCCTCGTCAAGCCGGTCGGCGCCCCAATCAACCGGCGGCTCTATGAGACCGCGCTGGCCGCCACGCTGCGCGACCGCCTGAGGTCTGGCGATCTGTGGATCGAGGGCTCGCGAGCCTACAAGCGTTTTGCCGACTATCTGCTGCCCAAGGATGAGGTCGCCGCTGAAGCCGAGACGCTGCCCGTCAACGTTGAGATGGGCGCATATTTGGCCGAACGGGCCGGCCTCCTGGATCAGCGCCTGGCCGCCTTCGCCCGGCGCCTCTCCAAGGATGACCTGGTGGGCGTGACTCTGAAGGGCGAGGAGCTGTCGGTCACGCCGGTCAAGGCCAACACCCCAGTCGAGGCGCGATCGCTGGACCGGGCGATCGACGCACTGCTGCCGCGCGTCCGGATCACCGAACTGCTGCGGGAGATCGACACCCTGACCGGGTTCTCGTCGATGTTCCGCGAGCTGCGGTCGGGCAAGGTCCATGAGAATTCCAGCTGCATCCTCGCCGCGGTTTTGGCCGACGCCACCAATCTGGGCCTGGAGCGCATGGCCAACGCCAGCCAGGGCGTCTCCTACGCCCAACTGGCTTGGACCGAGAGCTGGTATCTGAGCGAGGAGAACTACAGGGCCGCGCTGGCCAGGATCATTGAGGTCCACCACGCCCAGCCGTTCGCGAGGCACTGGGGCGATGGCCAGGCCTCGTCGTCCGACGGACAGTTCTTCAGGTCTGGCCGTCGACGCGGCGGAGCCGGCGAGGTCAACGCCAAGTATGGGCCTGAACCCGGCCTGCGGATCTACACCCACCTGTCGGACATGCACGGCTCGTTCCACACCCGCGTGCTGTCGGCCACCTCGTCGGAGGCGCCCTATGTGCTCGACGGCCTGATCGGTCGTGGGGGCGGCGAGCATTACACCGACACTGGCGGGGCTACAGACCACGTATTCGCCCTTTGTCATTTGCTCGGCTACCGGTTCGTGCCGCGCCTGCGCGATCTGCAGGATCGCCGCCTGGCTATCATCGGCGCTAAGCCGCGTCACAAGATCCTCGAGCCCCTGCTGGGCCGCCCTATCCGGGTCGATGTGATCGAGGAAAATTGGGATGACATCGTCCGGCTGGCCGCGTCAATCAAGGCCGGTTCCGTCGCGCCGTCCGTGATGCTCAAAAAGCTGTCGGCGTTCAAGCGGCAGAACCGGTTGGACATGGCCCTCGCCGAGGTCGGCCGGATCGAGCGGACGTTGTTCACCTTGGACTGGTTGGAGAGCCCCGAGTTACGCCGGCGTTGCCAGGCTGGCCTCAACAAGAGCGAGGCCCGCCATGCGCTGGCCCAGGCGGTGTTCGTTCACAAGCAAGGCCGGATCGCCGATCGCACCCTGCACAACCAGGAGCACCGCGCCTCGGGGCTGAACCTGGTGATCGCCGCCATCGCGCTCTGGAACACATTATATATGCAGCGCGCCGTCGAGCATCTGCGCGAGCAGGAAGTGGCGACGCCCAATGAGCTTCTGGCGCACCTTTCACCGATGAGCTGGGCGCACGTCGGCTTAACGGGCGACTACCTTTGGGCCGACGCCGCGACCGCAGGCGGGTTCAGGCCGCTGAACGACCCGGCCGACCGGCTGTACCGAGCCGCGTAGCCGTATGTTCCTGCTTCGTACTTCTTAGCGTACTTTAGCGCGCAAACCTTGGCCGACGCGGATACTTGGCTTTCGCGACCCGCATTGTCGGCATCCGTCAATCATCGTCTATTCGGCCGGCAACCCGACGGAGTTACCATGCTGCAGTTTGAATTGCTGAAAAACCACGCTGGCATGGTGCTGATCGGCGACTACCTGACGCTTCGGGAGCTCCATACCCTCGTTCACAAAGTCAACGAGGACTCGCCGATGATCCACGACAAAGAAGGGCCGTTTCTCGGCCTGGCTTACGACATACGAAAAGCCTACGAGCAGCAGCGGCGCGTCATTGATCCGCCCGAGCACATCCCCGAGATCGGCCCAAGGTTTGGCGTGGAGATTCTGTGGCCGGTCCTGCTGTTCCAAACCCGATTGCTCCGCCGGGCGCTCGCCTGGGTGCCGCATGGACCCGGCGACCAAGCTCTAGTCTACGCCCTTGAGCACACGGTCCAGACCGCGATCGAGGCAGCCTTTAAGGACCTCGCACCGATGGTCGTCAGCGCGTGGCAAAACCTGGACCCCGTGCAGCCCGAGGCCGACGACCAGCTGGACGCCCGCGGCGCATTGTTCTGCTCCTGGCCTAAAGCGCGCCGGAGGCGAGACTTCGCCAACCTGCTCGAAAGCTTCAGTCCCTTGTACGCCTTTGCCTACGAGGTGAAAGTTGGCAGAGGAGAACGGCTGCTCCTAGACCCGGCTGAGATCGAGCTTTGGCGCGGGGCCGAGTGGCCCGACCCGAAGTGGTAGCGTTCTCAAGGCTTTTTGCGCCCGTAGCGCTGAACTTCTTGGTTTGTACTTCAAAGCGTGTTCTGGCGAACAAACCTTGAGGTCAGCCCCAGAGCGGCTGCGAGAGACCTGGTCGCCAGAACAGATCGCGGGCCATCTCAAAGCCACCCGCCAGCTCCAGGCCTACGCCTGCCACGAGACCATCTACCGCTACGTCTATGGGCCAGATGGCCAGGCCGCGGAGCTCTACAAGCTGTTGCCCAAGATGCGTCGGCGCCGGCGCGTGCGCTATGCCCGACGGCCGCGCGGACTGAATATCCCACTGCAAAACACCATCGCACAGCGCCCCACCCATATCGGCGAGCGCCAGGGATACGGCCATTGGGAGTGCGATCTGATCGCCTTCCGCAAGGAATACGGGCGTCACAACATCACGACGCTGGTCGAGCGGCGAAGCCGGTATCTGATCATGATCAAAAACCCGAGCCGCAGCTCGACAGGCATCATGGCCGGTCTGGCCGAGCGTCTGGAGCCGTTTCCTCCGCCGATGCGGCAATCCATTACCTTTGATCGCGGCACGGAGTTCGCCTTCTACGGGACCCTGAAGCGCTCGCTGGAAATCGACAGCTACTTCTGCAAGCCACAGGCGCCTTGGCAAAAAGGCACGGTCGAGAACACCAACGGTCGCCTGCGCCGCTTCTTGCCCAGCGACACAGACATCGCGTTGATCCCGCCGGAGAAGCTGATGGAGCTGACCACGCGGCTCAATCGGATTCCGCGCAAGTGCCTCGGATACCGCACGCCGGAGGATGTGCTTGCGGAGCAGATCGCGGCGACGGCTGGGACACGGGCGGCGAACGGGCTCTGCGCTACGTGATGGCTCCGCGCCCGCCCGTCGCCCGACTGCCAAGGCCCTGAAACCCTGACGTGACAGGAGGTCCCCTCCCCGTCATCCTGCCCAGGCCCTTCGTCGCACTTCAGTTAGAACCCACAGCGCAAAATGCAAATGTCAGTGCCTAGCAAGTTAGACATGTCAGTCTCTCCGACCGTGCGGCGGTCCATGGGAGATGACCTAAATGCCGGTGCGGATCATGAGCGACAAGGAGCTCTCGCGGCTGGAGATCCTTCGCGATCTCGCTAGCGGCCGGCTCACGACGCCGGCGGCGGCGCAGCTGCTGGGTCTGGAGCGACGCCAGGTTCAGCGATTGGCCAAGGCCTATCAGGTGCAAGGCGCCACGGCGCTGATCTCCAAGAAGCGTGGTCAGCCGAGCAACCGGCGCACGCCGTCGACCGTCAAGACGCAGGCGCTGGAGCTGATCCGCGAGCGGTACTCGGGCTTTGGTCCGACGCTAGCGGCCGAGAAGCTCCGTGAGCTCCACGGCTTCTATATCGGGCGTGAGACGCTGCGGATTTGGATGCTGGAGGCCGGGCTCTGGGCCGATCGCCAGAAGCGGCGTGGCCGGGTCTACCAACCGCGCTACCGGCGAGAATGCGTCGGTGAGCTGATCCAGGTCGATGGGTCTGATCACTTCTGGTTCGAGGACCGCGCCGACAGCTGCACGCTGCTGGTCTTCATCGACGACGCCACTAGCCGGCTGATGCACTTGCAGTTCGTTCAGTCAGAGTCGACCTTCGCCTACTTCAACGCCACCCAGCGCTACCTTGAGGCCCACGGTAAGCCGATCGCCTTCTACACCGACAAGCATGCTGTCTTCCGCGTGAACAAGGCCGGCGGTCTTCATGGTGACGGCATGACCCAGTTTGGCCGCGCTCTTAAAGCCCTGAGCATCGAGATCATCTGCGCCAACTCCAGCCAGGCCAAGGGCCGGGTCGAGCGTGCCAACAAGACCCTGCAGGACCGGCTTGTGAAGGAACTGCGGCTCGCCGGCGTCAGCTCGATGGACGACGGCAACGCCTTCCTGCCGAGCTTCATGGCCGACTACAACGCGCGCTTCGCCAAGGCGCCGTTCAACGACAAGGACCTGCACCGGCCCATGGCGCCGCAGGACCGATTGGACGAGGCGTTCACCTGGCGTGCCGAGCGGACCCTCTCACAGGCGCTGACGCTCCAGTACGACAACATCCTCTTCATGATCGAACCGTCCGAGTTCGCGCAAGGAGCGATCGGCCAGCGCGTCGAGGTCGTCGACTTCCCCGATGGCCGCCTGGAGATCCGCCACAAGGGACGCAGCATGCCCTACCGGACCTTCGACAAGGTTCGGCGCGTCACCGAGGCGGCCGTGATCGAGAACAAGCGCCTGGGCGGCCTGCTCGCCTTGATCAAACAGAGCCAGGAGGCAGGGCCGCCTGGGGCACGCACCCGTAAAGGTCCCAGGCGCCGCGATCAGACCGGACATATGTTCGGGATGGGTTAAGCCCTCTGCCCTGATGTCCGGTTTCCGGCGGGGGCGTGATTTACGCACCCAATCCAATATCGGTATCGGGTGATCGCGCTCAGGAAGAGGAGCAGCAGCTCGATCCCTCTTGGATGGGGGGACACGCTACGTCGCCATAAGAACAGAATACGCAGCAGTCACCGGACTTTGGCTTGAGCACCGCCGCGCAACTTGGGCAGTCGAAGAACCACTGACAGGCATCCGTTGGCATGGTCTCGGTCGTCTTACTGCCGCACTCGGGACAGGTGAGCGTCGATTGAAGGATCATCGTGCCGCTCATCTCCGGAACCCCACAAGAGCGCGGAGCGCAGCCGGCTCGATCACGGGCGTCCAGATCAACGATAGCAGGATGAGGATAGTAGCCGCCGCCAAGAGCCAGACGGAGGCTCGCGAGGGCGCGGAGCACTGATTGGCCACTCGGCAGCGTCGCGCTTTCCGAATGACCAAGAACCACCCGCCGCTTACCAGCGCGAGCGCGAGCAAAGTTATCCAAGTGCGCTGACCGGCGATGAACCCGGTCCCAGCCAAGCTCAGCCCGGCGAGGGACAGCGTTATAGGAAGGACGCAGCAAGACGCCCACGCAAACACTGCCAGTGCCGCCGTGGCGATGGCTGACCAGCCTACCCAAGTCTCTTTCGCGCCGCGCTGAAGCGAATTGCTATCCGACATCACGTACCTCGCTCTCACGTGATAGTCTGCATCCTGTAGCCACTACGGGATCAAGAGAAAAATGCAGCCAAAGGGGCAGACGATTGGACGGCTCGCCGAAGCTGCGGGGGTGAACCTGGAGACGGTACGCTACTATGAGCGGATCGGCCTGATGCCCGCCCCGGATCGAACGACGGGCGGTCACCGGGTGTATCTTCCCGACCATCAGCGTCGCCTAACCTTTATACGCAGGGCGCGAGAGCTAGGCTTCGGGATCGATGACGTCCGCATGTTGCTTGGGCTTGCCGAACCCGCGCAACGGGGCTGCGAAGACGTCAAGGCCGTGGCCGGAGCCCACCTCGAGCAGGTGCGGGCCAAAATCGCCGATCTCGTCAGGCTGGAAAGCATTCTTGCGGACACGGTGAGCCGATGCTCGGCCACTTCGTCCGCCCCTACATGCGCGGTTTTGAAGATGCTGGAAGTCGGATAACCAGCCTTCTGAGACGTTTGGAACTCCGCTCGCGGCGAGGAAATCCGTCAGAGCCTCGCCCGCCTGACGGCGCGCTCGGTGAGATCAAAGAAGGCGAACACCCCTGCCCTTGCCACGGTCGCCGGCCGGGCTCTGCGCTCCGTGAAGGCTTCGCGCCCGCCCGCCGCCCGACCCCAAACACAGCGCTAGGTGACATTTCTAAATGGCAGACTCCGCGACATCTCTAAGCGGCGTAGACAATATTCAATGTTTTCAATTACTTATGTTTTCTCACCCCCTTCCCCCGGGCGGCGGATAGTACGACATCCTAGGCTAGGCCGCGTCCGTTGAAGGCAAGGCTGCGCCAGTAACAGACATTGGGTCACCTCCCGAAAGACGACCTTCGATGAATGTGCATCGCGTTTAGAGCCGTGCGGCGAAACTGCCGCTACGGCTAGAGCCTTCTGCGGTGGCAGCTTCCTTTCGATGACGCCTGCGGACGCAATCGAACTTGAAGCTTGAAGTCCACATTAGGTCCTCCGCCAACTTTGCCGCTCTCATGGACCTTGCACGTCGCTGCGCCGCGCGACCGCCCCAAGGCACGCAGGAATAGCGTGCGATGATCAGAGCATCGCCAGAACCTGAAGCGCGACTATACGAGGAAATATCTGGAACAAAGCGCGTACTTTCAGTTGCTTTTCGCAGCGAACCACCCCATTTTTTTGAATTCGGCGTCTCGCGCCGCGAGTAATGCGCGAGCGGTCTTCGAGGTCGGGGCAACCACGGCAGCTTGAAGACTGGCGTTGCTGACAACTGTGGGCACCTACCCAGTCAGCGTCCCGGTCCTAAGCGGTGAGGGATATGGTAGGCGGGGCGGCGTAGCCTCGGAAGTAGACCGCAGGCCCATCCCGCGTCGGGAGGTGGGTTGTCCTTAAGCGCCCAAGTCGGCTCGAGCAGCAGGCAGCGCAGGGGACGGACCAGACCGACGGGATCTCCGGATCGCGTGGGTTTGGGCACCCGTCCTCTGTCCACCACAACCCAGCCTCTCAATCAGCAGATCAGGCTCAACAAGGCTTCGGATCCGAGTCACTAGGGGACTCCAGCAGCGCTTCGACGCCGCGATCCGAAGCCATTCTCACTCTAAATCGTGGTCGGCGCTAAAAATTGGTCGGCGCGCCGAGCGTCGATGCCCCCTGGGGACGCCCCCAAAAATTTCGCGCGCGAGGCGCGGGGCCATCAAAACGTCGAAGCCTCAAGCCAGGCCCTGAACCGAGCGGACGAATTGATCGGGGGTCAGCCGGCAGAGCGCGAACTCGCCCTTGGCCAAGGGACGGCCCCCGTTGATCCTTTGAGCCAGCGCCTCGCCCGCAAGGAAGAAGATATGGCCCTGAAAATCGAAGAAGACATGGGCGGTGGCCCGCTTCCATTTTTCGATGAACTGCTTGCTACGCCCCATCCAACGCAGAACGTAGAACGTGATGTTGTCGATCTGACGGGGCGTGCGGAAGTCCAGGGAGAACCCGAAGCTGTGGCCGGTGAACGCTGTGTCGGTGCTGTAGACATGTACCAGCCAGAACATCCGATGCTCACGCCGATAGAAGGCTTCGCGGGCCGCGCGTTCCTCCTCGGAGATCGAAGAGTGCTGCAGCTCCAGAACCGTCGCCGTCGGCGTGCCCGCTCCGCACAGCACGTCCGCCCGATGCCGCTCCCGCGTCTCGTCATCGCGCAAGCCGACCTCGCGACACCCCAGATCGAAGTGCTCTTTCCAGCCCAGGTGCCAAGGTCCTTCCGGTTCGCTCCACGGATCGCAGTCGCCGGCCTTGTGGCGCCAGTGGCGGACGTTCTCGGCGGGAAGGACCGCGCTGAGAAGGCCGCCGCAATCGCGGCAGGTGGTGCGTTCGCCCTTGGCCAGCGGGGGGCGCTTCACGCCATCGATCCAGGCGTACAGCATCGTCGAGAAGCCTCCTGGCGCGCCCACGCATGGCGATGGGCCAAGCTTGACGAGTCGACTCTAACCTAACCGCTTTCGCCGCCCCGACCACAGGACCGTCAAGCCCATGATCAATCCGCCCGAGCGCGTGAAGTACAAGGCCCAAGTCTATGACGCCGCGCTGAACGCCTTCTTCAAGCTTCGGGGCTTTGACGCCAAGACGCTGGGCCTGGAGCCCGCCGAAGTCGGTTGGGACATCGCCGAGGCCCTCGTCGCGGCGGCCGTCAGTGGGGTGACCTACAAGTCCGCCAACCGTGACCGGCGGTTCGAGGCCGCCCAGCTTCTTCGCACCCTGGCCGATCAGGTCGAGGAAGATGGCCTGGCGGGGCTTGAGTGGGGCTATAAGGGGCGGCTCGACGCCCGGCAGGCTTGGCGGCCAGACATCCGTTCGGCCAACGGACTGGCCGAGCTCGATGAGCGCACCGATGCGGTCATCGAGGCGATGATGGCGCCGCTGCGCGCCCTGACCGTCCCTGACCGCCGCGCAATCGTCTGCCTGTCCTTCGTGCGCATGGCCTTGGCCCATATCGGCGATCTGGTCGCGCAGACGCCGCAAGGGACGCCAGTCCACGAGGCGGTCATGGCCGTGCTGCGCGCCCATCTCTACCCTGCGGCGGCCGTTGGACCGACCGGTGCCGGCGCGGACGGGCGGGACGATCCTGATCAGGTCCCTGACTAGGCCCTTCGCTAGGCGTACGGGGCTTCGGATCTCTTCTCAGGATCAGGTGGACTAAGGCCAGCGGCAACCGTCAAGGTCATCGTCAGCGGCGTGGACGTGGTGCGGATCAAGGACGGCCTGATCCTCGAACACTATTCTATTTCGATCCTCAGCCTGCCACGCCGGCCAAACCCTGACCTGGACTCTGCGACAGGCCCGGTCGTAGGGGCCGATTGCGCCCCTGGCGCCCGGACGCGACACAGCGCAGGATTTGGTCGTGGCACGTCTGGATCACGATCACAGCACATGGCGGCGGGGAACGGTTCGCCTGGCGTTCGGTCAGACGACCGAGGGCCGCATCGTCTCGATCCACGAGGTGGTCAGCGGACGCGCCTGCGGCTGTGTCTGCCCCGCCTGCGAGGAGCCGCTGATCGCCCGCAAATCCGGCGCGAAGCCAAGGCCGCGGGCGGACCACTTCGCCCATGCGCGTGACGGCGCCTGTGTTGGGGCTCTGGAGACGGCCCTGCACAAATTGGGCAAGCAGATCGTCATGGACGAGCTAGGGCTTACCCTGCCGGCCATCGCCGCTGAGCGCGAGGGCGTGCGCCGGCAGACGCATTCGGCCAAGCACCAGGTTTTCGAGTCTGGACAGGTGGAGGTGGTCTTGCCGGGTGTGGTGGCCGATGTGGTCCTGAGACGGCGCGCCAGCGACCTGATCATTGAGATCCTGGTCACCCATGCCTCCGACGCCGAGAAGGTCGTAAGGATCCGTGCGCAGAAGACCTCGGCCATCGAGATCGATCTGTCGAAACTGCCGCGCCGCGCCGGTCTCGAGATGGTGCGGGAGGCGGTTCTGATCAGCGCTCCGCGCAAGTGGCTGTTCAATCCGGCCCAGGACGCGGTCGAAGCGCAGGTGACTCAGGTCCTAGCCGACCGGGCCGAGGCCGCCCGCCAGAAGGTCTTGCGCCAGGCCAAGACCCTGGTGAGCCATTGGGCCGCCCTCCCCGGCCCCAAGGATGGGACTGACCTGCCGGCTGTCCGCAGCGCGCTCGCCCAGATCGAGGCCTTGGAGCTCTCCGCTTACATCGACGCCCCGGTCTTACGCGGTGCGAAGGCATTGAACGTCTCGGCCAAGGCCTGGCAAGCCCTCGTTCTTAAGACGGTGGTGATTGACCAGCAGCCCTGGTACGGGCGTGCCGGCCTATCGGTGGTGGCCTTGCGTGCGCGCCTTGAGCGCCAGGGGTTTTTGCCGCCGCTCTTCGGGGTCTCGCGCGACGCCGAGCTGATCGCTGCGGCGCGCGTGCTGGCGCCGGACTTCAATACACCCACCGGTCTGATCGGCGCCTATCTGCGAGGCTTGGAAACGGCGGGGCTGGTCGAGGCCCACGACGGCCTCTGGCGCGCGCCGCTCAAGGTGCGCCAGCAGATCATCCAGCAGGCGCGCGACGCGCGCGAGCGCCAGGATCGGATCGACGACCTGCACGCCCGCCTGGACGAAATCCTCAGGCGCGCCGGGCCTGAAGGCGACGGCTTCGACAGCGAGGCCTGGCTTGGCCGATCGGGGCGCGCTAGCCCCCCGCCCCGGTCGGTGGCGGCGAGCGGCGGCGCGGCCTGGACAGACCTCAAGGCGGCGTTTGGCCTGATCGGCGAGGCCTTCTGGCGCTACGACGCGGCCGTCGACGTGATGGGCCTTCCACTGCGGCCGGCGCTGGAACGCGCCGAGCAGGCGCGCAAGGACGCGGCTGAACGGCGGCGCCTGGCGGCCGAGGCCGCCGCCCTGGCGGTAGCAGACGATAGGGAGGCGCGGTTTCGGGCGAGGGCCCTGCTCGCTTACGGCGCGGACGCCGAAGCCTGGATGGCGGGCTTGGCGCCGCCGGCGAACCTGTCGAGCCGGCTGGAGCTGGTGCGGTCCAGTTCCGACCAATTGCAGGCGGCGCTGGACGCGCTGGACCGGCGAGTGGCCCAGCAGCGCCGCGAGGAGGCCCAGCGGATCATGGCGCAGGAGTCCCTTGCGGACCTTTGGGATGCGGCGTGCGCCGAGCACGGCGAGGACTGGTCCAAGGCGTTCATCAGCAACCCCGATCCGCGGCTGGGCGGTCGTCGTCCCCGCGAGGTCTGCGTCGATCCGGTCAGCCTAAAGATGTGCTTGGCGCTCGTGCGCCCGCAGCGCGCCGGGCGCCGGGGTTGAGGGCGATCAGTAGCGCCGATGGGCGCGCTGAATCGTCCCGGTCGCCCGGCCGGTGCCCGCGTCGATGCCGACCAGGATTTGGATGCGGGGCTTTTGAAGCGCCTTGATCGCCAGCGCCAAGGCGGTCTGGTCGTCCAGACTGGTCCAGGTGGCGGCGAGCCCAGGAAGATTCAGCAGTTGATCCACTGGCGTATTAAGCTCGACGAGGCCGCCCGCGTCGGCCGCGCGCCGCGCCAGCTCTTGGGCGAGATCGCTGGCGGTCAGGGCCGCTAGCGGGGCGCCGGCCGCGTCGAGTTGCAGGATCACGGGCGTCTTGGCGCTCACCTGGCCGAGCACCTCGGCAACGGGTTCTGGGCCCAAGATGCGGATGAAGTCGGGATCCTGCCGGCTGGCCAAGTTTAGGGAGACCGCGCCGTCGTGGCGCGGACGGGTTCTGACGACCGCATCGATCGTGGCATGGTATCGCAGCCAAGCCTGGGTGATCGGGCAGCACAGCCCCACCAGCCGCAGCATCTGCGCATAGGTGGCAGTGATATTGAGATCCAACACCGGCTCATGATGGGCGACGCGATTTCGAAAGGCGTTGATGTCGCGGACGAGCTGCTGGACATCGTGGCGCGTCTCGCCGCGCGCGATGTGCGGGAAAACGACGTTGAGACGGGTTCGCCAGAAGTCGCCGTAGCCAGGTCGCAAAAGGTTGGACCAGAAGTCGAAGGTCAAGGTCGCCACCACCTGATCCTTGGGTGGATCGACGAAGGCGTTGAGCTTGAGCTTGTCGCGGGCGCGTCCGATGGCCGTGTCCAGAGTCGCAAGACCCTTGTCCGTGAGGACCCTGTCGCGCAGGTCCGCATCATAGGGCCAGTTGTCGCCGAAACCTTTCGCAAGCTGGCCATCGATGGCGTTGCGCAGGGTGATTTCCACGACGCTGAGCGGGTAGAGAAACGCCTTGGACAGGCGGGCGTTATAAAGGTAGAGGGCAACCGCGAAGGTCTCGTCGCCGGCTGCCTTTTGCAGGTAGGTGGCGAAGCGCGGCTGGGAGAGCGAGGCCTTGATGGCCTCCAGATCACCCGCCGCGTAAGGGTAAGGAACTTGACTTTCGGCCATTATCGAAGCAATGTCCCTGCAAGCAGTCGAATCGGCCCCACTGGCTTTTGCTAAGCGCCGTCGGCGGAGTATTCTGAGAGCACCAGGTCAGGCCAGTCCTCACCTGGTGTTTTCATATCTGGACGGCACCTTGCCGCCCTACTTGTTGTAGTGCTGGGACACCGCCCCGGCCGAGATATCCAACATTCTCGCCACTTGGGCCTGTTTCACGCCGTGCTTCTTTTGCATGGCGATGAAGTCCTTGCCGTACTCGGTCAGGCGTCCGCCTTCCGTCTTGGCCAGCTCCCGGATCTGGTTCAGCGGCTCGGCCGCCGCCTCCAGCACCTTGATCTGGCCTCGAATGATGCGACCTGGGTTCATGGGCCCTCCGACACAGAGACAAACATCACCAATCTAAACGAATTGCAAGCTGAAATAGTTTAGAATTTCGGAATTACGTTTAGTTAGTTTGCGCGCCGCAGGTGCGGGCAGTCAGGGTGCCCTGCGGATGGATGTCAAACGCCCTCATCGCCGTAGGCAAAACCCAGCTGCATCCACTTCTCAGTGGGAACGGGCGCGTCTACCGCGGCTCGCGCCCGTTCACCGCACCAGCTCAGGAACTCCGGGTAGTCAGCTGCCAATGCCAGGCGCTCGGCCGGATCGAAGCGAAAAGTGATCGTGCACTGTAGCCCGCCGACCGTCACAGCCGAGTGAAATCCCGTTGGCCTCTGCGTGTTGATGTCGCTGATCAGGACCAATCCGCCGTGAGCGGCGTAGGGGTGGTCGCCGAAGGTCTCGGCGTGAGCGCGGTAGGTCGCGTCGAACGCGATGTTTGTCAGGATCGGGCAATCGTTGCTCAGGCCCAGGGCGAACCGCGTGAGACGTTCGATCCGGGGCGCGCCGCTGTCAGCCAGGTGGCCGCAGAGTAATTTGGCCAAGTAACGCAGGACATCGAGATACGCCATGGTGTGGGACGTCTCGGTCGGCCAGTAGTGCGGTTCATCGAAGGCGGCGACCGGTTCTCGTCCCGCGGCGACCAGCTCCAGCGCTGAGCGTCGGAAACGATCCCAGGCATTGTCCGGCGCCTGGGTTCGTTCGTTGTTGCAGGGCGCGCACATCGGGGTCTCGAAGTGGAAGAGCTTCGACTTGGCGCCGCGCGCGGTGCGCGGCGCGGCCCCGTCGCGCACGATCACCATCGGCTGGTCGCCAAACTGCTCGCGAAGGCTGGAGGCCTTGATCTTGTGCTCGCGGGTCGGTTCGGCGCGTGCGCCGCAGAGACAGCAACCCTTGGGATCGAACGGGTAAAGAAGGGCGGTCACGGGTTTTCCTCCTCCGAAACGAGGCCAGCGGGCGAGACGATCTCCTCTTCGAAGACCAGGATGGCGGCGCCACCGAACGGGTCATCGAGCTCGGCCTGCGCCAGGCGCGTCTCGACGTCGACGGCGATTTGCCGCTCGTAGGCGAGCGGAAACGGTGGGTGGCCCCATGGGCGGCTGGGAAAAGGCGTCTCCCGCAACCAGGCGTCCAGGTCGGTGTAGATCGCTTTCAGATCCTGCTCGACCCGGGTGAACTGCTGGGCAAAGTCGGGCTCAAGGCGATGATCCTGGTTGCTCAGCGCCGGCACGACCTTGGGACCCCATGCACTGGTTTCCGGGTCGAACAGGGTGACGCCGAAGATCACGTGGGCGGCCAGGTTTCGGCCGGAAGCGGCCTTATCCAGGCGCTCCATCAGCTTCTTCAGCTTGGCGAGATCGGGCGCGCCTAGATCGACCGCTTGCGCGACCTTCAGAACGAGCTGGCGTTGCCCGCGGTCGGACGCGTGGCTGAAGAAGATCGCGCCCGCCAGCGGATCCTCCAGACCTGTCAGGTGGCAGAAGATCCGCAGCACCTGATGGACATTGTGGTTCCAGGCCAGGGTCACCGCGCCAACGAGAGCGGCGTGTTCCTTCCATTCGGTTTCGCCGATCGCGGCCATGCGTGTTCCTGCGGTTTGGGGATTTTGGAAGGAGCGCACCGGCGCGATCGGCGCGGTTGAAGAGTGGGACGCGGCGGCGGGACTTGAACCCGCGACCTCCCTGCCCATAGTCTGGTGTGTGACCTACCAGCCTATGTCGAAAACAGGGGCTCTATCCTGGCTGAGCTACGCCGCGTCAGGGTGAAGTCCTAGTCGTCGGACTTCACGAGTTTGAGCTTGGGGCCGCCCTTGCGGGCGGCCTTGGCCTTCTTGATCGCCACCCGTTCGGCGATGTCGTCCAGCTTCTCTTCGGCAAACGGCGTGGCGGCCTCGATGAGGCCGTCCAGGTGGTAGATATTGGTCTTGCTTCCGGTGGCGGTTTCACGCCGCTCCTCGCGCCGGACATACCCGGCCGCCTGCATCGCGGCGATGCGGCGCTGGACCGTGCGCGGGTCGACCCCCATCGCCAGGGCGATCGTACCCTTGGAGGGATAGGGCTTGCCTTCGGCCTTCCACCACTTGGACGCCAGGTGCATCAGGATATTGATGTCCATCGCGTCCAGACCCAGCTGCCGCTGGTTCTCGATGATGACGCTCGGAAATACGGTCCAGCCCGCGTCCATCAGGGGCTTGGACCATTTCTTCTCATTGGTGCGCAGATCCGCCTCGGCGTCCTTGCCCTTGTCCTTGGCGCTCATGACGTCAGCTCCATTTCGTAAAACGGATATGCGCCAGGCCCGGGCCCGCCGCAACTTTGAGGGGGAGGCAGCGGCGCCTCCCGGTTACGGGAATCTGGGAATGGTACGCCACGGGATATGGGCAATAGGGATGGAGAATGACCGGCCATCTACATGGTCGGGCGCCGGGGCCTCCCGCCGGGGAGACCGAGGGGACCTGGGCAGGGGAGGCAGTTGGGCCCTGCCGGGGAGACGCTGCCGTCCTGGGGGGCTACCAAAAAACCCCGATGATCGCGCCTTACCCGCCATATGAACCCGATTTTTGGGCCGCCGTCACCCCTGGAAGACCGCCGCGCATGTCGCGGCGCGACGCCTTGGCGCGCCATGAACGGTTGCGCTGCGTGTGGGGCTCGCCTTCCAGGCGGCGCTGCCCTCTAATACGGAGAATCGAGCGCCCGCGGCCGAACCGGGATTCTCAAGGGAGAGCGGCGTGCATCTGGCTGAACTTCGGGTCCGCAACTTTCGAAAGCTGAAAGACGTCACGCTCGAGTTCCAGCCCGGCCTCAACATCCTGGTCGGCCCCAACAACACCGGCAAGACCGCCGTGGTTGATGCGCTGCGGGCCCTACTGGGCGGTATCGACGAGCCCTATCCGCGGATGACCTCCGAAGACGTCCACCGGCCAAAGGCCGGCACCGCCGAAGGCGACATCCTCTTCGAATATGTCTTCGCCGACCTGGACCTGGACGATGAGTCCGAGTTCATGCCTGCCATTCGGCCCGATCCCGACGGCGCGATGCGGGCGCATTTCTCGGTCAGCTATGGACTGGCCGACAAGGCCGGGCGCCTGCAGGCCAAGCGCTGGTGCGGCGAGCACAAGGAGAACGGCCTGACCACGGAGATGGCCGACCACCTTAGGGGCGTCTACCTGCCGGCGCTGCGGGACGCCTCAAAGGGCCTTAAGCCCAGTCGCGGAAGCCAACTGGCCCGCCTGCTTCAGATCCTCGCGGACGAGGAAGGCCGCACCGGGATCAATGCGGCCCTCGTCGAGTTGGACAAGGAACTCCGGAAGCATCCGCCGATCGTCAAGACACATGAGGCCATTACCGGGCGGCACACGACCATGCTGGGCGAGCAGCTGGCGCAAGTGCTGGAGGTGGGGCTGAGCGTCACCGACTTTCAGCGTCTCGCCTCTCGGCTGTCGATCTCGGTCGACGCGCTGGAGATCGACCAGAACGGCCTTGGGTTCAACAACCTGATCTTCATGGCCGTCGTCCTCAGCGAAATGGCCAAGAACACCCAGGCTGCGTTCCGGGGGCTGATCATCGAAGAGCCGGAGGCCCACCTGCACCCGCAATTGCAGGCTGTCCTGCTGCGCTATCTCACCGACATCGAGGCGGCGGCGGAGGGTGAGAAGCCGGTGCAGATCTTCGTCACCAGCCACTCCCCTAACTTCGCCAGCATCGCCAAGCTGAAGACCCTTATCTGTCTGGTCGATCGTGGCGGATACGTGGACGCCTTCCTGCCGCGCAATGTCGAGTTCGAGAAAGGCAAGCGCGAGAAACTCGAACGCTATCTGGACGTCACCCGCGCGGAGATCTTCTTCGCCAGGCGGATCATCTTCGTCGAAGGCGCCGCCGAGCTCATGCTGGTCAATGTCCTGGCCGAGAAGGAAAACTACAAACTCCGGGACCACGGCGTCAGCGTCATCAGCGTCGAGGGCCTGAACTTCGACTGTTTCCTGCCGCTGTTTGGAGATAACGCCCTGCGGGTGCCGGTCGCCGTGATCACCGACGCCGATCCCGTCGACGCTGCGGGAAAGGCGCTCTATCCGGCCATCGGCGACGCGGTGACGGTGTCGGACAACACCGCCAAGATGCTGAAACGCCAAGACGCGCTGGTGAAGGTCTTTCATGGGCAAAAGACCCTCGAGTACGACCTGGCGCTGGAGCCCGCCAACATCGTCACCATGCTGCTGGCTCTAGCCGACATCCATCCCAAGATCGCCGAGACCCTGGGCGCGCTCGTCGAGCCTCTGCCCGAGGGGCAGGCACGGGCCAAGGCGCTGTTCTGCGGCATGTTCGAGCGCGAGCAGAACAACGTCCAGAAAGGCCGGTTTGGCCAGGCCCTGGCGCAGGTCTTCCTGGAGAAGGACGCCGCCTGGTCGGTGCCAAACTACCTTCTGGAGGCCGTCAAGCATGCCTGCCAGGCGGATGGCGCATGATCGACTTATCGGCAGAGCAAGCCGACGTCGTCGACGCCGATCTGGACGGGCTGTCGGTGCTGGCCTGCGCGGGCAGCGGCAAGACCAGGACCGCCGTCCACCGCCTGCTGGACGTTCGTCGGCGGCTGGCGGCGCCCCACGGCCGGGTCGCGCTGCTCTCGTTCTCCAACGTCGCGGTCGACACGTTTCGCAGGGACTATGCGGCCTTGTGCCAGGCCAAGGCGATCTCGACGCTGGCCCGCGTTGATATCGACACCATCGACGCGTTCATCACCGCCAACATCCTTAGACCCCACGCCTATCGGGTCATGGGCGCGCCGAAGGCGGCTTTTCTGGTGAACGGCTCCGAGCCCTTCTTGAAGGGCTTCACCCTGCCGCCGCCCGCGAAAGGCTGGCCGCCGATCCGGGCCGAAAACATCAAGGTCAAGGTCGTGGACCGGCGCTTTGTCTTTTACCAGGAGGTCTTCAACAACCAGATCCAGCTGGACAGGGACGCGGCGATCGGACTTATCGACCGCCTGGGCAAGGTCGGGGCCTACACCCACGACCTGGGCCGGTATTGGTGTTGCCGCGTCCTCAAGGCCGAGCCGGGGTTACGCCGCGCCTTCGCCAACCGATATCCGCAAATCCTGGTCGACGAGGCCCAGGATATCGGTTCGGCGCAACAGGCGATCCTTGGGCTGCTCGCCAAGGCCGGCTCGACCGTCACGCTCATCGGAGATCCCAATCAGGGCATCTACGCCTATGCGGGCGCCGATGGGGCCTATCTGCGGGGGCACAGCCCCAAGCCATACCCGCTGACCACCAACTACCGCTCGACCCCGGCCATCACCGCCGTGGCCGAGGCCTTGTGTGGCGTAAAGGGAAAGACCGACCGAGCGCCATGCCCCCCGCCCTTCGGCGCCTACGCCGTCCCCTACGATCCCGAGCGTTGCGACCTGATCATCGACCAGTTTCGCCAGGCGATCGAGGCCTGCGCGCTGGATCCGGACAAAAGCGCGGTTCTCTGCCGGGCGGCCAAGCTCGTCGAAAGCCTGGCGGGTGATAGCCCGGAAATCGGCTCCGGAGCCGTGCGGCGGCTCGCCGAGGCGGCGTGCGCGCGCGACGGCCTGAGGGATGTCCACAAAGCCTTCAAGCTGGTGGCCGAGGCGATGGAACAGTCGCTCCTGGAGGATCCGCCGAGAGGGTTCGCGGCCCATTTGGGCGATCCCGCTCGTCATCCCGAGCTCCACGCCGTCAGACGCCGCATCTGGCGGTTCGCGCGCTCACCGGTGGAGGGCCTTCCGTCGGCGACGCTCCAGGCCGACGGAGCCTGGCTCGACAGTCTGAAGGTGGCGATGGGCGCGTTGTTGGCCGACGTCGAGGCGCTTACCGGGTTGAAGCCGGCCAAGCTGTCTCACCGCTTAACGGCAAAGGCGTTGCCGGCCGCCCCGGTTCTGGCGATCAATCCCTTGGGACCTGCGAAGCTGCGCATCGACACCGTCCATGGCGCGAAGGGCGAGAGCCTCGATGCGACCCTCTACATCGTCACCAAGGCGCACCTGGAGGCGCTGTTGGCCGGGGTAGGGACCGAGGACGGCCGCATCGGCTATGTCGCCGTCACCCGGCCGCGCGACCTGCTCTGGGTGGCGGTGCCGCAAAAAATTCTTGGAAAATACAGCGCCGACCTGGCTGCGGTTGGCCTCCTGTCCCTCCCCCTCCCCGCTGCGTACAGCTGGGCTGGGCGAGGAGGGCGGCTCTAGGGCGAATTGGCCGCACGATCCTGAACCCGGGAGGTCGGCTTGATCGGAGCCTGACGCCGTGCGCCATTGGCTGGGATCCCGCCCCTGAACACAAAGACGCGACCATGGCCAAGTTCCTGCTGCCCCTGAGCGACTACAACCGCGTCTACCAGGTTGCCCATGGGGTGATCCGCGACGTTAGAACCGCCGAGAAGGCTTGCATTTTCTTCGCCACCTTCGGTGCCCTGGTCCTCAACAAGCACTACAAGATCCCTGCGCGGGTCGTGGCCGGCGCCTTCGGATTTTGCGTCAATGGCGGCGCCCGGCCCGACGTCGCCTTCTTCGGACGGCAGGACAACGGCCTGCTGAGCTCCGACGGGGATGGATTCCACATGTGGATCCAGACACAGACCCACTTGATCGACTTCATGGCCCCGATCTTCCCGGAGGCCTTCGCCGCAGATGGCGCAACGTTCGCGACACCTCGAAAGATGCTGCAGCGGCCGCTTGCCGAGGAAGCGTCAAAGCTCGATGGACTCGCCAGCCCGGGCGATTTCTACGCCATGCCCGATCCCGACCTGACCCAAGAACTCGTGGACGGGTTCTTCGACCGACCCGGTGATACCGACCTGATAGCCGTGGCCGACACTTGGTACGGCAAGCGAACGGGCAAACAGAAGTCCTCGGTGATGATGGGCGACGATCGGGGCAAGCCGTTTCAGCTGACCTTGCCGAGGACCATCGCGACAGGCGCCTGGTAGCGCTTTCGACGGCGTCCACCGCCCCCACCGACCACAGACCGCGCCTTGCTGGCCGCGCGGTCAAACCGCGCCGGGCTCGAGTTTGGTCTTTGGCTTAGGCTTCGGTTTTGGTTGCGGCTTTGTCTTCGGCTTGGCAGCCGAAGCTTCAGGACCGTCAGCGACGACCCTTGTTTTGGGGATGCGTTTGGCGCGAGGCTTGGCGTCCGCGGCGGCCAGCGGATCGGACACGTCGAGCACTACGACGCTGGTGCGTGCTCGCAGGGCGGAAGGAAGATCGTCGGCGAGCATCTTGGCCATGGCCTTGGCGGTCTGCGGGCCCGGCGCGCCATCGGCACGGGAAGGCGTCGGCGCGGCCGCGTTGCCAAACCAGAACACCAGATAGATTCCGTACCCGTCCGCTTCCGGGGCGGCGGCGTATCCCTGGAGCTGTGTGGAGGCGGCGTCCCAGATGGCCTCGTGGAAATGACGCTTGGCCTCGATCGGCAGGTTGCGGCCCGCGCCGCTCAGCAGGACCACGTCGGCGCGCGTTTCATCCGCGCGACGGGTCTCGGGCAGGGCCGCGGTGACCCGATAGGGCTTGAGGCGATCGCGCAGCCGGCCGAGCAAGTGGTCGCGGCACGCGTTCTCGACCAGCGGCGTGGTAACCTTGCCTTGGGAATCGACGTTCCAGTAGCGCTTCCAGGACGAGATGTCGTCGGTCTTCAGTTCGTCCGAGAGGCCCTGCAGGGCTTCGGCGACCACCTCGCGCAGGTCAGCCGCGTTGACCGGCGGCCCGCCGGCCAGCGCGGCCGTGACCGCGGTCGGCGAAGGGTGACGGAACGCCTGATCGCGACGCAGACGGGCCTGCGCGGCCATGGCGTGGGCTATCTGTGTCCGCCAGGGTTCCAGCGTCGGGTCGGCGTGAAGGTGGCGCAGGACGCGTCCGGCCTCCCCATGACCGTCGCAACCCAGCGCTCGGATCGCCGCGCGGACCATATCACCGCTGGTCGCGGCGCGGGTGACGCGCCCGGGCCTGGGCCGATCGTCCGTCGGTGCCGATGGCCCTAGGACCTGGATGACCAGCTCGTGACGAAGCGCCCGCCCTTCCCCCTCCTCAGGCGCCAAGTCGTCGCCCAGGCCGGTCTCGAGCAGGGTCGCGACCCGGGCGGAGTTGTGATCGGCCAGGAAGCGGGCGCGCTGGCCCACGGGATCCAGGGAAAAGGCCGTGTAACTCCACAGGTCGCGCTGGTTGTCCGTCACCAGCGGTTCGGTCAGCGCGGCCGCCGCCAGCGCCGTCAGGCGCTCCGGCGACAGCAGCTTGCCGGCGGCCGCCAGCGCGCCTCTTAACGCGTTGGGGTGCATCTGCGGGCGCTCGGCCAGCAGACGGTCGAGCGCCTGAAGGGCCGCCGCCGCCGAAGCGTTCTCCTCGGTCAGCGCGCCAAGACCGCTCAGGCGATCGGCGCCCGCGTCCAGGCCCGCCGCCCAGAAGGCGCTTAGCGCCGCCGCACCAGCCGCAGGGTCGAGATCGAGGCGCTGGCGCGTCCAGGCGTCGAGCCGCCGGCGCCGATCCGGGTCTTGGACCTTGAATCCGGACGTGAGGCCGAACAGCGCCACGACGATGTCGGTGGCGGCCAGGTCGGGCGTCTCCCCGCGCTCGAAGATCAGATCCAGGCCGGCGATCGCGGCGAGCTCGGCGTAGTAGTATTCGCCTTCACCGTGGGCCTTGCCGAGCTCGGCCGCGTCGATACCGGGACCGGCCGTGACCAGATGCTCGAAGCCCACTGCGACAGCCTGGGTGATCGCCTCGTTGGTCACGGCGGCCACCCTGGACAGCCCGACATCCTTGCGGTGCCTCCAGGGGCCGCCGACCCGGAAGTAGTGGTTGGCGGTCCAGTTCAGAAAGCTGACTTGGCCGCCGGTGCGCAGGGTGTCCAACTGCGGCGCAAAGGTTTCGATCATCTCGTGTCGCGCCTGGTGGTCCCTGTCGCGGGCGACCTTGGTCTGCTCGGCCCGGGTGATCCGCCACGCATCGACGGGACAGGTGGTCAACGTCTCGAGCAGCCCTTCGGCCCCGGGGGTCGCCGTCACCAAGTCGAACGTTGCCCAATAGCGCTCTGGATCCGCGCCGGCTTGGCTGACGATGGCGACGGCGGCTTCCAGCGACCGCAGATCCGGATCCGGCGTCGCCGCGCCGCGGGTCAGAAGGTCTTCAAGGATCGCTGGTGAGGTCCCCTCGCCGCTGGCGTAGGCGTAGAGGTTCGGGATCGAGCGTGGCGGTTCGTCCAGCCGGCTGTCCTCCATGAGGGCGCGGAAGAGGTCCACGTCCCGCGCGGGTTCCGCGGTCAACCAGACGCGCGTGGCCTGGGCCGTCTCCGGGCCGGCATTGTCCCAGGCGTATTGCCGGGCATTGACCTGCCAGCGCCAGAGGGTCGCCGCGTCCAGGGCGGGGTTGGCTTTGATCCGCGCCGCCAGCATCTGGTCGAGGAAGCCGCTGATTTCCGAGGCGCGCGTGCGGTCATCCTCCGGTCGCCGCCAGGCGCTGGCCGGTGTGTCGAAGAACTGGGCCCGGCCGGCGTCGGCGCCGACCTCGGACAGGGCGAAGAGCCGCATCAGGGTGTTGTCGTCGGCGCAGACTTCGAAGTCGCTCAGCAGGCCCTTCAGGTCCTCGTCTGTGACCGCGCCGACCGGAAGGTTAGACAGGAGGTCGATCCGCAGGTCCTCGCGGCCGACCGAGAGCGGCTCCGAAGCCAGCGCCTCCAGCAACGACCGACGGGCCTGCGCCGGGTTGGGGTCGCCGTTCAGCCAGGCGTCGATGGCCCGGCGGCGCTGCCAGGTGGGACGTTCTGGGTCCAGCGCGATGGCGCGCAGCTTGGGCCTGAGCGCCGCCAGAGGCCCGGCCAGGGCCAGGGCCTCCAGAACGGTCAACATGCGATGGCTGTCGTCGTCGACGTCGTCGAGGACGGCGGTCAGCTCGGGCAGGAGATCCTCGTGAATCAGCCCGCCTAGGGTCGTGGCGCCGGTGTCGGACATGCGGAAATAGGGATCGTCCTGGCCCAAGCTGGCCAGGATGGCGCGACGCTGATCAAGCTTGAAGGCCGCCGCGTCGCCATAGGCCAGGACGGTGAAGGAATCGGCGGCGATCAAGCGGGCGGCCGCCTCTTGGGCGCCCAGATCGGCCAGATGGGCCGCGAACCAGGCGTAGAGCCCGCGAAGCTCGCTCGGTGGCAGGCCGTCATGTCCGGTGATGAGGGCGATCGCCCGGCTGAGTGGCAGGGCCGCGTGGTCGCCGTCTCCGACCACGGCCCGGGCCAGGGCTTGGCCGGCCAGGAACTCCGCGATGGTCCGGTGCGCCGGTTCGAACGCCTCGCCCTCGCCTCGGAACAGGGCCGAGCCCACGATGTCCTTCAGATCCTGGCGCTCGAGGCCAAGGTCGTCGAGGGTCAGGAAGGCGCGGCCGCCCTCGACGAGCGGCGGATCATCGTGGGCCCGCCAGATCGCGCGACGACCGGTGGTCAGCAGCAACAGGCAGGCCTTCCCCGCCTCGGCGATCAGGTTGGCGGTCGGGGCGCGCTCGGAATATTTGTGTTCGACATTGTGTTCGAGCGCCATGCGCCGAATGGCAGCGGCGTAGAGCGCAAAGCGCGTCTCGGGCCAGTCTCCGCCTTGTGTCACCGCCTTGTGCAGCAGCTTGAGGCTAAGCGGGCTTTCGGCAAGGGCGCCGGCCCCTAGGCTTTGGGCCTTGGCAAGGAAGCCGGGCCCGTCGGATTCGCCGATCGCCGCCAGCACCGCCAAGGCTTCGGTCTCGTCCAGGGGCAAGAGCTGGACGACTACCACCTCCTCGTCCGCGGCCAAGCGCTGGATGGGAACGATGTCAGCGTCCTTGCGCCAGTCTTCGGCTCGGCAGGATAGGCGCCAGCGCGCCGCCCCGACAGACTTCATCGCCCTGGCCAGATCATTGGCCTTGTCAGCCGGCCAACCATCGATCCGGAATTCGTCCAGCGCGTCCAGAAAAAGCGTTCGGCGGGCGTCCGGGGTGTCGCCGTTCATCAGGTCGCGGACCTTGTAGAGCGGCGCGGCCTCATGAGCCGCTTCGCTCGCCATCACCGACGACTTACCGATGCCGGGTTCGCCCAGGAAAACGACAAACGGCGTGTCCCGAAGATCGCTGACCCGGCGCGCGCCAGACTGGAGGTCTTTAGGGCCGGAGATCACGGTCACGCGTCGGTCGATCAGGGCCTGCGGCTCGGAGGTCATGGGATCGATTCGTCTTGCGGTCGGGAGTGACAATCTAGGAGCGAAGCTTCGAGGGTGGCATCCGATTTCGCTTAGGGCGACGAACGGGCCCGGCCGCAAGGATCAGGCCGACCGCAATTGACGGACCCCAACCGTAAGGACGAGGCTTCGCCCCGGAGGACCAAATGAGCCTGTCGCAATCGCATGTCGCCCTGAGCTATGAAGGGCCCGTGCCGCCGGCCTTCCTCGAGGAGTTTCGCCAGGCCGTCGCCGTCCAGGCGTTGGACCTGCGGATCGAGCAGCGCCCGTCCGGCCGCGCCATGGCGTCAATCGACTGGCTGATGCCCACGGCGCTGCTGGCCTATGTCGGCAAGGCCTATTTCGACGTCTTCCTCGAGGACATCGCCAAGTCGCACCTGGATGCGCTCGGGCGCGGGATCAAGACACTAGGGCGGCGGATGAGTGAGATGCGCTATGCGCGCGTCGCCAGTCGCGGCAAGCTCCCGGCGTCGGACCTGTATTCTCCGCTGTTCTCGGTGTGGACCGACCGGGACGAGGGTGGCCGGTTCAAGATGCTCGTGGCCAATGGCATGTCGGAGGCGCAGCGCGAAACTGTGCTCGACGCCTACATGACCTTCATCCATGCCTACCATACCGGGGCCCTGGACCCGGAGGATCTGGCGGTGCTGGCCGATGCCCAGCCACTCGGCGGGGTGGTGCTGCTGGACTACGACCAGGCATCGGCGACCATCAAGATGGTCGATCCGCTCGCCGCCATCCGAGCATCCTGATGGACGTCGCCTATTTCCTGAAACGTCGGACCGCCTTCTTGCGGAGCTTCTACGACGACGCCATCCAGCCTTTCCACGAGCGCCAGCGTCGGATCGACGCCGAAGAGCCGCCCTACGACAATCCGCCCTACAGCGAAGAAGATGAACCGACCTATCTGGAGGACTGGATGGACGCGGCCGCGTCCATCGACCTGCTCGGCGTGACCTGTGTCTCGATTTTGTCGGACAGCTTGAAGATCTATTTCGAGGACTTGCGGAGGGAGATTGGCTTTTCCTTCGTCGAGGAGAAGAATGTCTTCAGGGAGGGGTTCGTTGCGGCCTATCGCGGGGTTCTGGGCGCGATCTTCACGACCGACTGGACCGATTGTTCTGTGCGGTTCGATGTCATCGAGCAGGTCGTTCTGGCCCGAAACCGCGCCCAGCACGCCGACGACTTGGGCTCATTCATGCTTGCCCACGATCCCAAGACCCTGCGGCGCCACACCAAGCCGTTCTTCGCCGATCAAGCCGAGATCGAGGACTGGTTGGGACGCGGCGGCACGCCGGAGTCGTTCCTGCGGCCGACCATCGAGGTCAAGCGCGAGGCCCTGTTCTCCGCCTTGGACGAGGTCAACAGCCTGGCCGACTGGATAGACGCTCATATGCACGCGGCTTGGGCCTGGCGCGCGGCGCGGGGGCCGGACTTCGAGTCCCTGGGGTGATCGACCGGAGGCCTTGAGGGGTGACGGATTTTCAGGCCTCGTTTGGCGAGGCCGACGCCGCGATGCTGGAGAGGAAAGGAGCTTCCATGACTCGTCCTTCCCTCTACGACCGTATCGCCGCCCTGCCCCGGCCCGAGCCGGGAAAGCTGATGACCCCGCCGGCGCCGCTGATCGCCTTCTTCGTGATCATGGGCCGCAAGGCGCGGGCCTTGAAGCAGAGCGCCCTGGCCGGTCTCGCCGGCGTGTCGCTGTCCACCTTGGAACGGATCGAGCGCGGCGAAACCGTCAGCACCGAGGCGCTGGAGAAGGTGACCGCGGCGCTGAACATGCCGGCCGACTATTTCACCGCGCCGCGCCTGCCGCGGACCCACGAGGAGATGGCCGAGGATTTCCGCCGCGAGCCGAGCAATCCGGTCCTGATTAAGGTCGCGCCGCTGCGCAACCAGGCCCAGCTTCGCGCCCTGACCGCTTGCGAAACCCTGCTGATGGTGCCGTCCGACGACGAGGCTGCGACCGTGGAGGCGATGCGAGGCCTGGCCGAGTGGATCGACTTCCTCGGGTACGTGCTCAACGAGCACAAGATCTTCAAAGATTTTAAGCCCAGCCGTGATCGCCGCGCGGTCTACCGATCCGTCCTGGACCATGTCGTCGCCTTGCAGGCCCGAGGCTTTGTGGTGTTGGCCGGCATCACCACGCGATCCCGGGCGGGCGGCGGCGGCGACGAAAGCGTGGCGTTCTTCTCGATCACGACCAAGGCGGTCGATCCCAGCGGTCTGGCGCGTCGATCGATCATCATCGACCTCGACCAGCTCGCGCGTAACGGCGTGCGCCCGTTGCTGGACCGATGAGCGCGTTCTTGGATCCGGGGGTTCTGCTGGCGTTGGCGGCGGTGATCTCGGCGGTGGCGCGCCTGGTCTGGGCGTTCCGGCGAAACGCCAAGCGGGCGAGGGGGCGCAAGCGCGCCTAGGCGCGTTCGGAAAATCGCTCGAAGGCGGTGATACGGCGGGGGGAGAGGCCGGGGTCGTAGCCGTAGATGTCCTGGGCCAGCCAGGCCAGTTCGGCGTCGCGGTCGGACTCGGAGATATCGCGATACCAGGCCTTGGGGCCGGCGGCCTCGTCGCCGTTCCACCGGTAGCCGCGGTCCTTGAGGCGGTCTTTCATCTCGAACGGCGATCGGTCGGCGACGATGCGCCAGCTGGGGGCGCGGGCCGCCTCCAGCAGGTGGGCCAGAGCGGTGCGACCGCTGGAGAGCGGGCGGGTGAGAACCTCCAGCCCGGCCAGGCAGTCGTTCTCGGCGCGGTGACCGTCGAAGAAGAACCCGCACTGGCTGGCGAGATAGGAGAGCTTGGTTCCCTCATACCCCTCCCCTTTCCAGTCCACCTGGCTCATCGAGCAGGCCCAGCCCTTGAGCTTGAAGGCCTCGGTCAGGCGCTCGGCGAACGGGCGGTCGAAGGCGGCGTTGTGGGCCAGGACGATCACGGCCGGGGCGATGAAGGCGGCCACCTGATCAGGATCGATGCCCTGGCCCGCGACCATGGCGTCGGTGATGCCGGTGATGCGGGTGATCTCGGCAGGAATCGGCTTGGCGGGTTCGCGCAGGGCCACGAACGGCGCGCCGATCGCGCAGAGGCGGCCCTCAGGATCGTAGTCGAACGGGATCATCGCCAGCTCGATAATCTCGTCACGGCGGGGATCGGTACCGGTGGTCTCGGTGTCTAGATAGACCCCCCTTTTGAGGGTATCGGGGTCATGGTCAGCGTGTAGGGTGCAGGTCTCGAACCGGCGCAGCAGCCGGTAGCGGCCGGTGGCTTCGAGTTGGCGCGCCATGGCGTCTAGTGCTTCGGGCGTCAGATCGGTTGGCGATGTTTCGAGCATGCGATTCCTTCGGCGTCCACTCTGCCATACCGCCGGGAAAAGGGGCCACGCTGCCATAGGGCATCGGGCGGGGCGAGGTGCTTGGCGATGCTGTTCGAAGGACGTTGGAAAAACCGAAGGAGCCGCCGGCGCGCGACGGTGGTGGGGGGCCGCTTGGCCGGTGCCTTGACCCCTTGCAGAAAGCGGACCCTTCCAAGGTCAGAGAAGAGTCAGGTTTTCCCGTTCCGACCGGCCTGACCCCGGCGCTGCGGCGTCCTCCACTTTCCGCCAACCCTTTCGGCCCACGGGCTGAAGCCAGCGACAGGAGTCCGACTCAACGGCCCTGCTACGGCGAACGAATCAAGTCGTCGCCAGAGAGCATTTTGCATGGATTTTTATTGACATTCCTTGCAAACGGGCTGCGGAAGCCTAGATTGGAGCCATGAGCAAGTTCGACCAGTTCAAGGCCAAGCTCCGCCCCGGGCAGACCTACCGCCGGGCGGACCTGGCTCAATGGTCGACGGCGGTCGATCGCCACCTCAAGGAGGCCCTGCAAGCCGGCGCGCTGACCAAGCTGGCCGGCGGGCTCTATTATGCGCCCAAAGAGACCGCTTTCGGCCAGGCGCCGCCGCAGGATGACACCCTCGTCGCCACCTTCCTGAAAGGCGGCCCGTTCCTGCTGGCCTCGCCCAACGCCTATAACGCACTGGGCGTCGGCACGACACAACTGCACAACAAGACCGTGGTCTATAACCACAAGCGCCACGGCAAGTTCGCCCTGGGCGGCCGCACCTATGATTTCCGCATGAAACCCACCTTCCCCAAGAAGCTCAGCCGAGAGTTCCTGTTGGTCGATCTGGTCAACAATCTCGACCAGCTCGGCGAAGACCCCCAGGAGGTCCTGGAGCGCGTCAAGGATCGCCTGTCCTCGAGCGACACGGCACGCCTGAAGAAGGCCGCCCAGACCTATGGCTCCGAACGGGCCAAGAAATTCTTCGCTCGCGCCCTCGCCGAGGTCGGAGTCCAGGATGCCGCCTGATTTCCTGCACAACCATCGCCAGTTCGGCGACCTAATCCGCATCGTCGGCGCCAACGAGAAGATTGAGCCGGCCCTGGTCGAGAAGGACTACTGGATCATGCAGGGCCTTTACGGCCTGCAGCAGTTGGGCCTCGCCTTCGAGCTGAAGGGCGGCACGTCCCTCTCCAAAGGCTACGGCCTCATCAACCGGTTCTCCGAGGATATCGACATCCGCATCGAGCCGCCGGCCGAGCCGCCGGTGATGACCGGCCGCAACCACGACAAGCCTGCGCACGTCGAAGGCCGCAAGGCCTTCTACGACCGCCTAGCCCAAACCATCGTGATCAACGGGATCACCGCCGTCGAACGGGACACGGCCTTCGATGACATCCGTCAATATCGCAGCGGCGGCATCCGGCTTGCCTATGCCAGCAAGAATGGGTCAGTCGAAGGCCTGAAGGACGGCATCCTGCTTGAAGTCGGATTTGACGACGTGACGCCCAATGAACCCAGGGACATCAGTTCCTGGGCCTATGACTACGCCGCCAGCCGGGTCGAGATCCTCGACAACCGCGCGCGCGCCGTCGCCTGCTACCATCCCGGCCACACCCTCGTCGAAAAACTGCAGGCCATCTCGACCAAGTTCCGCCAGCAGCAGGAGACCGGCGTCTTCCCGCCCAACTTCATGCGCCACTATTACGACGCCTACTCGCTGGTCCGAGCCAAGGCAGTCCAGGACTTCATCGGCACGCCTGCCTACCTCGCCCACAAGGCAAAGCGCTTCCCGAAAGCCGACAATCCCATCATCGCACAGAACGAAGCCTTCATCCTGGGCGACCAAGACACCCGGGCCAAGCTGCAAAAAGCCTACATCGCCTCAAACGCCCTCTACTACCGGGGCCAACCCGCCTTTGAGGACATCCTGACCGAGATCGCCAAGTGGGCGCCCAAGCTCTAGGTCACGGAAGCCTCACCGGCCCCCGTGCATGAAAGTCTCGCGGCTAGGTCGGCGATACGGAGCCCCAGCCTGTCGCCAAACTTCTCCTCAAGACCAGGCGGCGTCCACTCGATCAGCCGAGGACAATCCCGCCAGCAGATGGCCAGCGAAAACCCCTCTGCCAGAAACGTCTTGATCGTGTCGTCTCCAACCTGGCCCAAGTGAAATCGGTTGAGCAGGTGGGCTCACCTCAAGGTTTGTTCGCCAGAACACGCTTTGAAGAACGAACCTTGAGGTGAGCCCTGGCCGACTGGACTGGACGCGCAGCTTTCCTGCTTCGGCCAGTTCATGCCCGTCTGCTGGAGACGCTGAAGCGATCTGGCAAGCTCTTCGCCGACGAGACGACCGCGCCGGTGCTCGATCCCGGACGCGGGCGAACCAAGACCGGTCAGCTTTGGGCCTATGCTCGCGATGATCGCCCCTGGGGCGGATGCGATCCGCCAGCGGTGGCCTATGTCTACGCGCCCGACCGCAAGGCCGAGCGACCTGTTGCCCACCTGGCCGGCTTTGCGGGGATTCTGCAGGTCGACGGCTATGGAGGCTATCGACCGCTGGCCGAGACCGGGGCGGTGCGCCTGGCCTTCTGCTGGGCCCATGTGCGCCGTCGCTTCTATGAGCTGGCCCAGGCTGGACCCGCGCCGATCGCCGCCGAGGCGCTTGTACGGATCAAGGCGCTTTACGCCATCGAGGCCGATATCCGGGGCCGAGAGGCCCAGGCTCGCCTCACCGCCCGGCAGGAGGCGTCCAAGCCTCTAATCGACGCCTTGGAGCCCTGGCTGCGCGCCAGTCTGGAGATCATCAGCCAGAAGACTAAACTGGCCGAGGCGATCCGCTACGCGCTGTCGCGCTGGGCGGGCCTGACCCTGTTCCTGGACGATGGCCGCGTCGAGCTCGACAACAACACCGTCGAGCGCTCCATCCGGCCTCTGACCCTCAATCGCAAGAACGCCCTGTTCGCCGGCTCCGATGGCGGGGCCGAGCACTGGGCCGTACTGGCCTCGCTGATCGAGACCGCCAAGCTCAATGGCCGCGATCCGCAGGCCTACATCACCGACGTCATCGCCCGCATCGTCGGCGGCCACCCGCAGAGCCGCATCGACCAGCTCTTGCCCTGGAATCTCGACGCGGACCCAAGCTAAGCTGCGGCTCATGCCCAGCGCCCACGACATCGCCCTCATCCGCGTGCAGCTCGATGACGCCGAACCGGCGATCTGGCGACGCTTTGCCGCTCCCGTCACCACTACGCTCAAGGGCCTGCACGATCTCATCCAGGCGGCGATGTTCTGGCAAGACTATCATCTGTGGGAGTTCGAGATCGGACCGCACCGCTACGGCGATCCTGATCCAGAGTATCAGACAAACCCGCCGACCCAGCGCGCCGTCGGCGTCAAGCTGGCCGCCCTGATCGCGCGCGGCGATCTGGCCTTCAGCTATATCTACGACTTCGGCGATAACTGGCGCCACACGGTCCAGGTCGAGGGCGTCGAACCGGCTCAGCCCCACGCTCCGTATCCCCACTTCATCGAAGGATCCCGGCGCTGCCCGCCCGAAGATGTCGGCGGAACACCGGGGTTCGAGGGCTTTCTGGAAGCGGTCACCACGGCGCGTCACCCGGAGCGCCGCACCTTGCTCAACTGGTACGGCGGCCCCTACGACCCCAAGGACATCAACCGCCAGATGATCGAGTACCGCTTCGCTCAGATCGCCAAGCGACGCATGAAGCCAGGCCCTCGATAAGCGGCCCCATCAGGCCGTGGCCTCGGAACACCGCTTACTCGGCACCGGGCAGGCCTGTCGGTTAACCGCGAACTGGTTCGTCTCTATTGGAATATCGGCCGCGACATTCTGGGCCGGCAGGAGCGCGAAGGCTGGGGTGCCAGGGTCATCGACCGGTTGGCCGGTGACCTGCGTCAGGCATTCCCGGAAATGACCGGGCTGTCGGCTCGAAACCTGAAATATATGCGTGCCTTCGCCGAGGCTTGGCCCGACGTCGAATTTGTGCAGCAGCTTGCTGCACAATTGCCCTGGGGCCACAACATGCTCATCCTCGACGCGATCAAGCGACCGCAGGAACGCGCTTGGTATGCCCGGCAAACCATCGAGCATGGCTGGAGCCGTAACGTCCTCGCCCATCAGATAGGCAGCAATCTGTTCGCCCGACAGGGCAGCGCGCTCACCAACTTCTCGCGCACCCTTCCGACCGAACAATCAGAACTCGCCCAGGAGATCCTGAAGGACCCCTACACATTCGACTTTCTGGCACTCGGCCCGGATATGCTGGAGCGCGATCTCGAACGCGGCCTGATCGAGCACCTGCGGCTGCTCATCATGGAGCTTGGCAAGGGCTTTGCGTTCGTCGGCAGCCAGTATCATCTCGAAGTCGGTGGGCAGGACTATTACCTCGACCTCCTATTTTATCATCTACGCCTACGCTGCTTTGTGGTGATCGAGTTGAAGATCGAGGACTTCAAGCCCGAGTTTGCCGGCAAGATGAACTTCTACCTCTCGGCCGTGGACGATCAGCTCCGCCATCCAGATGACCAACCGACCATCGGAATTATCCTGTGCAAGGGCCGCAACGAGGTGATCGTGGAATATGCCCTTCGGGATTCCAGCAAACCGATGGGCGTGGCTCAATATCGGCTCTCGCAGGCCCTTCCGGCTCAGCTCGAACATGAGCTTCCGACGGTAGAAGAGTTCGCGCGCGAATTCCCGCTTATGTCGGTGGTCAGGCTTCGCATCGAAATCGAACGTGCGCTTCGCGACCTCGCGGACAAAAGAGGCATCGTCTTCGATCGGCCCGTTGGTATCATGAACATGCTGCGAGACCTGAGAAAGAATGGAGCGATGCCAGCAAGCACCGATGAAATGCTCCGCGCGCTGCGTATCATGAACGAAGCCTCGCACGGCGTGGACGTCGACCCTGACGCGGCCAAGCGAGCGGTGGAGGTTGGAACAGTCTTTCTCACCGAACTGAGAGCCATGGACACCCATAACTGAGGCATGAGGTTCGGCAGGCATTGAGTGACTTCAAAAGTTTCATGGAGAGCGACGCCGGCGCATCCGCACGATACCAATCACGGCTCGGGCGACGCATCCACATAAATCGAGCCGCAGTCAAAGAAGATGTCCCCCCGCGGATCGCACCGCCTTTCAAGCCGCTGTCGCCGAACAGCTTGGTTCCATTAAGCGTAGCACCTTTAGCGGTCAGGACCATGCGTGTGGCTATGGTGGGAATGATCGCCATGGGCGGCAGCACCCTCATGGTGATGTGCGGCATGCGCTGCCAGTGCCGCATAATGCACGGGGTCGGCGTCGAACTTCGCCTTGCAGCCGGCCGAGCAGAAGACGTAGCGCTCGCCTTCATACTCAGCCTTGTGAGCGGTCCTGGCGGGATCGACCACCATGCCGCAGACCGGATCATGGTCGACGTGACCGGACGGCGTTTCGCCGTCCGGCTCATGATGGTGATGATGGCCGTGCACCCCAGTCACCTCGGCGGCGCGTTCGCTCTTCTGATCGTCGTCGGCCATTCATCACCTTTCACACGCCGCGCGTGCCTTCCGGTCTCTGTTCACTCCTCGATCAGATGGAACTCTTCGAGCAGCTTGGCGATCTCGGTGCCTTCGAGCTTCTTCATCAGCAGCTTGCGCAGGAAGGCCGGTCCGGGAAGGTCGATGCCCTTGCCGTCCCGCAGCGGACCGATCGCTGCCAGCAGCGTACGGATATCGTAGGTCGAGTTGAAGACTTCCGGCACGCCGCGCTCGACATTCATCAGGGTGTAGACGGCCTCCATCGGGGTCCTCACCGAATATTCCGTGGTGAAGATGCAGTCCCGCTGTTTCGATTCCGCGAACTGTCCGATGAAGGCGAAATTGACCGCGCCCTCCGGCACCACGTCCGGCCGGTCACCCGCCTGGCGCGGCATGAAGAAGGCGGTGATATAGGGCATCATCGTGGGCACGGTGCTGGCGCCGGAGGCTGCGAGCTCCGGAATGTCCTCGACCGGTACACCGAGATGGTAGAGCCACTCCTGGGTGATTTCCTCGCCGGTGCATTCCTGCATTGGCTTCTTCACATAGTCGCCGGGCTTGTCGACAAAGAGCGCGTAGAACCAGGCGATCATCTGGTCCTTGGGCTGCTTCTTGAAATGCGGCTGGCGATGAACCGTCCAGCTCAGCAGCCACGCCGAGTCCTTCACCGTGACGATACCCGCCGAGACGATCTTGCCGGTGAAGGGGTTGCGCTTGGTGATCTTCTCGACATAGGCCGGAATACGGGCATCGAGGGCGGTAATCGATGCCGAGGCCCATTTCGTTTCCGGGATATGGGCCCCGAATACGTCCGGGCGGCCGAAGGCCGGATCCTTCGCCGCGATCCGCCGCCACAGGTCCCAGGCCGGCGCCGGTCCTTCGTTGAGCTTCGCCGGCGTCTTGTGATCGCCATTGTCGGAATTCTCGGTCAATGAGCCGATGGTTATGAAGACGAGATCGTCTGGCGCGAGATCGACGCCGCCTTCGACGCCGCGCTCTTTCCAGTGAATGCGGGTCGCTTGCTTGCGGCCGGGCTGGATGTCGAAATCGACGTCGGTGACCTCGACGCCGTAGCGGAACGTGACGCCGTGATCGGTCAGCCACTTCACCAGCGGCAGGACCATGGATTCATACTGATTGTAGCGATTGAACTTGAGCGAGGAGAAGTCGGCGAGACTGCCGATATGATGGATGAAGCGGTGCAGGTAGAGCTTCATTTCCAGCGCCGAATGCCATTCCTCGAAGGCGAACATGGTGCGCCAATAGAGCCAGAAATTGCTCTTCAGGAAATCTTCGCCGAAGACCTCGTTGATGCGCTTGTTCTCCATCTCCTCGCGTGTCGCCAGGAAAACGGAGAGCAGGTCCTTCTGGGCCTTGTCGTTCAACGTCAGCAGCGCCTTGTCGGGCACGTCCTGGCCCTGGTTCTGCGTCGTACGCTGGAGCGAAAAGTTGGGGTCGTCCTTGTTGAGCCGGTAGAATTCGTCGAGGACGCTGGCATCCTCGATCTCCAGCGAGGGGATCGAGCGATAGAGGTCCCACAGGCACTCGAAATGCTCCTCCATCTCGCGGCCGCCGCGAATGACGAAGCCCTTCTCCGGCACATCAAGACCATCGAGCGCGCCGCCGGGGATTCCCAGCTCTTCCAATATGGTGATGCGATCGCCCGAAACGCCGCCGTCGCGGATCAGGAAGGCGGCGCCGGCGAGCCCCGCCAGCCCCGAGCCGACGAACCAGGCCGTCTTCTTGTCGGCCCCCTCGGGCTTGCGGGGACGCACGAAGGCTTCATAGTTTCCACTGCTATAGTGCATGGCGAACTCCTGTTCTTCTTGTTGGGATCAGTCTGCGGAGGGTTTGTAGCTGTAGAAGCCTTCGCCCGAGGCGATGCCGAGCCTGCCCTTGTCGATGTAGTTTTCCTTCAGCCATGCCGCGAGCGACTGGGCGTGCTCATCGCCATGCGACAGAATGTTGTAGGGGGTGTTCAAGCCGATGATGTCGTAGATCTGGAACGGCCCCATCGGCGCGCCGGTGGCGATCCGCCAGACCTTGTCGACATCTTCCGGCTCGGCATAGCCGCCGGCGGCGAGATCGGCCGCCGCGTTCAGGAACGGCACCAGCAGGGAATTGAGGACATAGCCTGCCTTTTCCTTGCGCACCGGGATCGGCACCATGCCGATGGCCGAGGCGAAGGCGATCAGGGCATCGAACACGGCCGGATCGGTGTCGTCGGTGCCCATCACCTCGGCGGTGTTGAACTTCCAGATGCTGTTGGCGAAGTGCAACGCCAGAAACCGGTCCGGGCGGCCGGTGAAGGCCTTGAGGTCGCTCGGCAACAGGGTCGAGCTATTGGTAGCGAAGATCGCCCTTTCCGGCGCAAGCCCCGCGAGCTTCTCGTAGAGCGCCTGCTTGATCGAGAGAAGCTCCGGAACCGCTTCGATCACGAGGTCCGCGTCCGCGACGGCCGAACCGAGATCGGCGGACAGGGTGATGCGCTGCAGGGACTCGGCGGCCTTGCCGTCGGCCGCACCGGCCACCTCCTTGCCATAGGTCTCGACGAGCATGGCAAAACGCTGCCTTGCCTGTTCAAGCGCCTCCTCGCTGGTGTCGTAGGCGGTAACGTCAAAGCCGCTATAGGCGGTCTGGAAGGCTATCTGGCTCCCGAGGACGCCCGTGCCGAGAACCGCCACTTTCCTGATATCGCTCATTCAATCTCCTTCTGCGCGGTATCGTCACCAAGAAACGGAGCCGCCACCTCCACCGGGACGCGGGCCAGCTTGCCGGTTTCCCGATCGACAAGGGCCCACTGGGTCAGCGAGGCGACGAGCGTCCGCCCGTCTTCATCATGGAATTCGACGCATCGTGCATAGCGCGCACCGCGCGGCACTCCGACGACCCAGGTGATCGCGCTGACCGCGTCTCCCGCCCGGACATTGCCGCGATAGTCGACCTCATGGCGCAGCACGACCGCGACGAACCGGTCGCGATCTTGCGGACGCGCGGCCGTCAGCCAGTGCGCCACCGACGCATCCTGGATCCAGGTCACCCAGACAGCATTGTTGACATGGCCGAGTTCGTCGATGTCGGCGTCCTGGGCGCGGAAGCGGATATGGAAGCGCCGATGCTCATCCACCTCGCCGACGAGCGGGTGTCCGTGCTCATCGCAGCCGATGCGTCGACGATCTGACACGATCCCGCTCACGAATACGCCTGCTCCTCATGCGACGAACCCAGTCCAGCCATGGCGCGGAAGAAGCCGACGAGCATCTCGTCGCGCGGCATGGCGCCTTCGACATCGCCCTGGACCGCCAGTCCCATCCAGAGCGCGTATAGACCGATGCCCGTCTGCATCGGCGGCAAGGCCGGACGCAGTGCGAAGCGTTGCGTTAGATCGGCAACGAGTTCACCGAACATCCGATAGCAGGCCGCCTTGCCCTCCCGGTGCCGCTCGGCGAAAGCCGGATCGCGCCGCGCGTGAAGCTGCAATTCGATCGAGAGGAGCGACCATTGCGCTTCACCGGCCAGCTTCGCGAGCCGGGCGGCCAGCACCTGGAGCGTTGCCTCGATATCATCGCCGGAGCAGTGCGCGACCAGGTCGCGAAGCAGTGTGACCTCATCCTGGATATGGCTCTGCAGGATCTCGACCAGCAGATCGTCCTTGCTGGCGAAGTTCGAGTAGAAGGCACCCTGCGAATGGCCGGCCGCGCTGCAGATGTTGCGGATCGACATGGCGGCGACCCCCTCCTCGATGATCGAGGTATGTGCGGCGGCGATCAGCCGGTCCCGCGTCTGGCGCTGCGTGTCCTTGCGCGTAAGCGGCATGGGTTCGTTCTCCAACCAACGGGCGAGACGTGCGAAACCTTTTCGGCGGTTCCGCGTTCTCAGTAAAACCAGGTATCAAGTGATATCCGAAATCAACGGCGATTTCGACCCGAAATCGTCCGCAGTATCGAAATTAAAACGCGAAGGAGTGCCCTTGGCTGAAACCTACATTGGCTATTCCCCGGACGTGGAGGTTCTCGGCGAAGACGAGGAGCGGCTGACCGCCGAAATCCTCGAGATCATGGCGAGCACTAACCGTAAGGCCTTCGAACGCCACCGCCATGCGGTGCGCGACGCCCATGCCAAGAGCCACGGGTTCCTGAAGGGTGAGTTGGTCATCCCGGAACTGCCGGAGCATCTGCGCCAGGGGCTTTTCGCTCGTCCCGCCACCTATTCCGTGGTGATCCGCCTCTCATCAGCGCCCGGAGATATTCACTCCGATACGATACCGGCTCCGCGCGGCATGGCGATCAAGGTCATTGGCGTGGCGGGGAAGCGGCTTCTCCCCGAAGACCAGGGCCGCAACCAGGATTTCCTGCTGGTCAATATCCCGACCCTGAGCTTCGGCACGATCGGTAAATATCGCCAGCTCATCGGCCTTCTGGAAAAGAATGCCCAGAACCCGGCCGTTCTCCAGCGCGCCATGGCCGGGGTGGCGCGGGGAGTGGAAGCCGCGGTCGAAGCGGTCGGCGTCGAGCCCGGCGCCACGCTGCGCGGTCTCGCGCGCGACAATGACCATCTGCTTGGCGAGACCTATCACTCGATGGCGGCGATCCGCTTCGGCGACTACATCGCCAAGATCAGCGCCGCACCGCTCTCCGACAATGTCCGGGCACTCGCCGGCAAGGATGTCGGCGCGGTGGAGGACGCCACCATGCGCGATCTGGTGGTCGAGCATTTCCGCGATCAGAGCGCGGAGTATCAACTGCGCGCCCAGCTCTGTACCGATCTCGAAAGGATGCCGGTCGAGGATGCGGCGGTGCTCTGGCCGGAAGATCTCTCGCCGCACCAGCCGATCGCCACGCTGCGCATTCCCCCTCAGGACGCCTATTCGCCAGCGCGGCGGGTCTATGGCGATGACGTGCTGTCCTTCAACCCCTGGCACGGCATCCGCGATCATCAGCCGCTCGGCTCGATCATGCGGGTGCGCATCGCCGCTTATGAACGTTCCGCCCGCTACCGCCACGAAATGAACGCGCAGCCGCGCGTCGAGCCGACGAACATCGACGCCATTCCGGACTGACGATCCGATCGTCAACCAAACTTACGAAAGGAGGCCAGCCATGGCCGAGACCGAAGAAACCCCTCAGATCGACGAAACCCGCCTTCAGGCCATCCGCCGCCGGATCGAGGAAGTGGCCGGCGACGCGCCGCAGCTCGCCAAGCTCGCCCTCGAGCAGATGGTGACGAAGCATAATCCAGACCTCAAGGGCACCGCCGGCTCCGCCGGCCGTGTCGGCGCTCAGTCCGGCAATGTCTCGGAGCTTACCGCCATCGCCAACCTCAAGCCAGGCGGCGCGGACCGGCTGAAACGCATCTTCGGGCTGGTGAACGGCAATTTCGACGGAGCACAGAAGGTCGGCACACTGCACAATATGCGCTTCGTCTTCTTCGACAACGACACGCGCATCCTGTTCGCCACCGCCTATGATGGCGACTGGGACACCTATATCAACGACTTCGCCACCAAGATCCCCGACCTGATGGACCTGCTCTTCGCCTCGGTCGAGGGCTGGCCGGGCATTGCGAGCCCCAAGGTCAAGGACTTCATCGCCGAGCATCAGATCACCGCCGCCGGCTGGTTCGTCGCCAACCCGCAGGTGACCGTCGTCGATGTGCGCCGGCTCCAGCGCATGGAGCATGCCGTCAACGAATTTCTCGACAAGGTGGGCTGAGCAATGGCGATCCTTCAGAAACTGAAAGAGCGCTTCCGGCGCGACAGCGTCACGCTCGACCTGCACGACATCCAGGCGCTGATTCTGCGAAGCCGGCCGGAGCCCTATGTCGGCATCCACGCCATGCTCCATTTCGACGAGGCCGAGGGCGCGCGCGACCTCCTCGGCCGGCTCGCGCCGCATATCGCCTCGGCCGACAACTGGAGCGACGATCTCGATTTCTGGATCGGGGCCGCACTCAGCTTCGAGGGGCTGAAGGCGCTCGGCCTGCCGGAAGCACAACTCAAGACCTTCCCGCTCCCCTTCCAGCAGGGCATGCCCGCACGCGCGGAGCAGCTTCGCGACTTCGGGCCCAACGCGCCTGAAAAGTGGGAAGAGGTCTTCAAGCCGGGCAACTGCCATCTCGCGCTGACCATCTATGCCGTGAATGATGCGGCGCTCGACAAAGCGCTGGCGACAGCGCGCGCCGAACTCGACCGGAGCAGCGGCGTGACCCTGCTCGGCGAGCATCGCTTCGGTGCGCCGGATGGCGCGAAAAACCCGTTCGGCTTCCGGGATTCGATCTCCCAGCCCGCAGTGGAGGGCAGCGGCGTTGATCCGCTGCCAGGCGAGGAGCGGCCGATCAAGGCCGGCGAATTCATCCTCGGCTATGAGAGCGAGAACGGCCAGCCTCTCGGCATGCCGGAGCCCGCCGCGCTCGGCAAGAACGGCACCTTCGTCGTTATGCGCAAGTACAACAGCCGGGTCGGCTGCTTCAACGCCTTCCTCAAGGCGCATGGCGAGACGCCGGAGGAACGCGAGCTATTAGCCGCCAAGATGTTCGGGCGCTGGCGCTCCGGCGCGCCCTTGACGCTGTCGCCCGACCATGACGATCCCGACCTCGGCGCCGATCCGCAGCGCAACAATGACTTCACGTTCAAGGAAGACCCCAAAGGCCGCGTTGTGCCGCTCGGCTGCCATATGCGTCGACTCAATCCCCGCGATTCCGAGCTGACGCTGCTTACCGACGTCAACATCCACCGGATCATCCGCCGCTCCTCGACCTTCGGACCGGTCTATTCCGAGGATGTCGCGCCGGAAGACGATGCCGAAGGCGATCGCGGCCTGTTCTTCATCTTCATCAGCGCGCGTGCCTATGACACGATCGAGTTCATGCAGCAGGAGTGGATCAACCGAGGCAATTTCGTCGACCTTGGCGAAGAGCGCGATCCGATCGTTGGCCTGCATGAGGATGACGGCCGGTTCACGATCCCGCAGGCGTCGGCGCGCAAGCGCATCGACGGTGTGCAGACTTTCAATGTCATGAAGGGC
Source organism: Caulobacter sp. GSs2 (assembly GCF_058680895.1). Next base: position 65,658 of record NZ_JBZWJL010000004.1, read on the forward strand.
GGCGAATATCTGTTCATGCCAAGCCTGTCCGCGCTCAAATGGCTGGCGGCCGGGAGCTGGGGTTAGGAACCCGCCGGTCAGTCGTTGGCCTTTGTGAAGATGAACGTGCAATTCATCAGGATCGCTGCGCTCGGCCTCACCATGATCTTTGCCAGTCGCGTCTGGCCCGATCGGTAATCCTGACGTCTGCAAAAACTGCCTCTAACGCATGATCGGCGAGGACGCTTCGGTCATCCGGACCGCTTGAGCGCAGGCCTTTCGGATCCCGGGTGGCTTTTGCTCTTCATAAGAGCTTGTCCTTCAGCAGCGTCTCAAGCCAATCGGCAAATACCTGCAGCCGGTGTGAAAGGTGCTGGCGGTGGGGATAGAGTAACGTCATAGGCATCAGCTCGGCTCGATGGCCGGGCATCACCTCGACCAATTCTCCCGCCTCAAGATGCTGTTTCACGTCATAGGCTGGGATCTGGATCATGCCGAGGCCTGCGAGGCAACAGGCGATGTAGGCCTCGGCGCTGTTGACAGTGACCCGCCCGCGCAACGGAACCCGATGCAGCTTCCCTTGCTCCAGCCACTCCCAATCCTCAACACGGCCGCTGGTCGGAGAAGCATAATTGACCGCCCAGTGATCTCCCAGATCTTCAGGAGAGCCTGGCGTGCCATGCCGCGTCACGTAGGCTGGGCTGACGACATTGATCAGTAGCAACTTTCCAATAGGCCGCGCGATCAGGCCTGAGTCGTTGAGCGGCCCCACACGCAGCACACAGTCGATGCTGTCTTCGACCAGGTTCACCGCGCGGTCGGTGACGCCGAGGTCGATGTCGATCTCGGGAAATTTGTCGAGGAAGCCGGGCAAAGCCGGCGCGATGATCAGACGCCCGATCCGCCCCGGGACATCGACCCGCAGCTTGCCCGACGGTTTGGCGGCGGTCTGCCGGAAAAGATTTTCCGTATCCTCGACGTCGGCGATGACCCGCTGGCAGCGCTCATAGAAGGCGATGCCGTCCTGTGTCGGGGAGACCTTGCGGGTCGTGCGGTGTAACAGCCGCGCCCCAACCCGTCCCTCCAATTCCTGAATGCCGGCCGATACGGAGGACCGCGGAACGCCCAGCGTGTCGGCCGCGCGGGTGAAACTCGCACATTCAACGACACGCACAAACATGCGGAACAGATCGACGCGGTCCAAACAGTCAGAACTCCAATTGTGCTGATTTTCTGATAAGTGATGTCAGAATGATCAGCTTTATTGGCCAATCCTAGAGGATATGGTTGCTTAACAAAAGCGGTCGCCGGTGCGATTGCAGCCCGGCAAAGGAGGCCGTCCATGACCGATCACAGCATCAAAGGCAAAACCGTCATCATCGCCGGAGGGGCGAAGAACCTCGGCGGACTGATCGCCCGCGATCTCGCCGCCCATAACGCCGATGGTGGCACCACTTGTACTTCTTAGTCGAGCCACACCAGCAAAGCTCATAGGCACCCATCAGCTCTTGCGGCCGAAAGGGTGGCGGCCCTTCAAACGCGGCTGATAGCGAGGGATGGGGGGGCATGGCATCAACTTGTAATAGGCCGCCGGCCGGGGAGGCCTCTTGTCGGCACCATCATATATAGTCGTCTGCCTCGAGTGGCCAGCAGCGACGCTTCGAGATAACTATCTGAAAACATTACGTAATTGGCGTATAATGAACATTATCGGAAATATTGGTGGTGAGAGATGTAAAGTTAAGCCCCGCGCATCTTTGGTATCCCGTCAGGGCGGTGGCGATGTCATTCGAGGGACGGCCGGATTGCCGGACTTAAATGATGCTATATCTTCCCTGATGATTGAGAGAACCTCGGGGCTTGAGTGTAGAAAATCCAGTGGAACGGCGGAGTTAGCACGCTCCTCGCTAAAGTCTCTCAGAACCTCTTCAGTAGACTGACTTCCGCCTGCAATCATAGCCACGACTACGCATTTGTTGCCGACTATCCTAAAGATCGGCGATCCTGAAGCACCAGGATTTGAAGCACAATCATGCATGTAACTATCATTGGCGTCGTTGTATGCGCGCAACTTACATGCAGCTTGGAAGTTTAAACTTTCACTTCCGCGATCACCAGGATAACCGGCCGATCCAACGTTCACTGTATTAATCTTGTTCTCCGCAGAGCGTCGGAGAACTTCAAGCTCCATCCAGCCCGTCTTTTTTCCTACGCAATATTCCAACTGCATGAGCGCCCAATCCCCACCTTTTGAGAACCGGCTACCCCAGCGAACAGGAGTTGCCTTAATGGGCCAGCGGAAACTACCACCTTCACCTACACCAATATTGAGTATCATTGAGCGATCTTGGCTAAGATCGGGATGGAACTCATCGCCGAATACAGCATGGCGAACTGTAAGCGCGAAGCAGGGCGAAACCATAAATGCAGTCGACTTTCCAATGCCAGTTGCTCCGGCCAATGTGATCGGTGATTTGTTCTCTATCATCCCAATTGGCACAAACATGCGCGCGACTTCTGCAGCGCGATCTAGCTCGACGCGAGGGTCCTTCCCATCAGCCGAAAAAATATTGACCTGTTGAAGACGGGCAGCGTTGTCGTTCTGAGCGGCGCTGCGGAGCACGCATGAAGCCTTTTCCGCACATTGCGCGGTTGGCTCCGTGTTCCAGTCGTGCGCGGAAGCCGCGAGGCTGGAAAAGAAAACGGCAGCGAGAGCCATTGTGAAGGCTGCGTGAATCCGTGTGATCCGCATTCGAAATCCAGTTGCTGCCGCGATATAGCGTGAACACGTTCGGCTTCCGTTGGCCGGCAACATCGATCAGCCAGCAGATGTCGCCCTGCTGGCTACTGCCGCGCCGTTAGATGTAAGAACGAGAGATTTATGCTGCTGCCGTCCTCAAGTTCTAGCGTCATCATGTCAATCTTGGGAGCCCCAGACGAAACCCGCTGTGCTGTCACTTTCGCACCGGGAAACTCGTGGACGATGATTGCATAAACCTCTGCCACCGAATGAACCTCACAGTCCGCCCCGCTGGGATTGCCGGTAGTCGATCTAAGCGAACGGTTTGCGTAAACCTTTGCCAAATCCATTCCACTTGGTGAAGGGCCCACCTGATGCTGCTGAGAAGTTTGACGACCTAGACGGCGAAGTGCTGATCGGAGCGCCGAAATCAGAGATTGGATCATCAACCCTTCCACGCTTGCCATGAATTCAGGCTGCGGGCCCTTTATGGGCTCACCTCAAAGCGTGTTCTGGCGAACAAACCTTGAGGTGAGCCCTTGGGCGTGGCGCCACTGATCCAGGCGATGCAGACCTGAGTGGATCAGCCTGTCGCGTCTATCGACAGCCCAAAACGCTCGCCCCGCCTTGCGCTAAGCGGCGTGGAAGGCGCGTTTCCACACGGCCTCCACCCTTCTGAGAAGTTCGGAACGTCCGCTCGCGGCGAGCAAACCCGTCAGAGCCTCGCCCGCCTGGCGGCGCGCTCGGTGAGATCAAAAAGACGAAGCCGCCCTGCCTGCGCCACGGTCGCCGGCCGGGCTCTGCGCGGTGTGAGAGCTCCGCGCCCGCCCGGCGCCCGACATCAAACGCCCTGCCACGACATTTCTAAATGGCAGACTCCGCGACATCTCTAACTGGCGTAGACAATTATTTAGCAATTTCAGTCACTTAGTTTTCCGGCCCTGTCATTTTTGTGCCGAAAATGCGTCATGAGCTGACGTTGGCGCGCTCCAGGAAAACGACCTTTAGAGCGATGCCGCCCCGGTAAGCGGGATCACTCAGTCCATCGCTTGAGACGCAGCTTGATGGTCGTGCCCGAGCCTGGCTCGCTGTGAATTTCGACCGTGCCGCCCGACTGGCTGACCACGCCGAACACCTGAGCAAGGCCAAGGCCGGTGCCCTTGCCCAGCGGTTTGGTGGTGAAGAAGGGCTCCATCGCGCGCTCGATGACCTCTTTGCTCATCCCCTCGCCGGTGTCGATGACGTCAAGGTCGATGCAGAACGGGTGCGCGCGACTGACTTGAGCGCGCAGCGTCAGCACCCCGCCGTTTGGCATAGCGTCGCGCGCATTGACCGCCAGATTGACCAGCGCCATCTCCAACTGACCGGCATTGCTGGTCACCAGGCGCGCGTCGGGATCGACCTCGATCACAAGCGACACGGCCTTGCCCACCGATTGCTGCAGCAGCTCGCGAAAGCTCGCCAAGAGTTCGGCCAAATCCACCCGCCCGATGTTGAGCGGTTGAGACCGGGTGAAGGCCATCAGTTGCTGAATCAGCGTCTCACCCCGCACGGTCGCGGCTAGGGCGTTGTCGATCGGGCGCGCCAAAGCCGGATCGGCTGACTTTTCGGCGATCCGCCGCAAGTTCTCGCCGATCACCATCAAGAGATTGTTGAAGTCATGGGCGATGCCGCTGGCCAGTTGCCCCACGGCCGCCAGCTTCTGAGACTGGGCGCTGCGGGCCTCCTCGCGGCGACGGAGCTGAAACTGCCGAAAACCGAACAGCGCAATCACCACGGCCAAGACCAGGGCGGCCAAACCCGCGATCGAGACCATCAGCACCGCGCCGCGGCTGGCGCCGATCAGCGGATCCTCCTTCATCGCCACATGCGTCGACCAGCCGGTCAGGCTTGAGCTTTCATAGGCGGTGTAGTTCTTCAGGCCCTCGTAGGTCACGCCGCGGTACAGGCCGCCAGGAGCGCGGGCGATTGCCTCGCGAACGAAGTGGGTGGCCGGCTTGCCCAACTTGTCGGCAAACTTCAGCGAGCGGCCGATGAATAGGCCGTTGTGATCCACCAGCGCCGTGACCGTCCCAGGCAGGGTCTTGGCCAGGACGATGGCCTGGAACTCATCGACGTTCAGCTCGAGGGTCAACAGGTATCGCGGTTGGCCCGCCTCGAAGACCGGGACGTGAATGGCCACGCATGGGCGATCGGGCTCGCCGCTGACCACGCCGGTGATCTGGGGGACTCGCGCGCCGCCGCTAAGATATTGGACGATCCAGGGCCGGGCGGGGCGCGGCGGCCCTGAGCCGCGCGTTTCCCAGATCTCCTGGCCGCTCACCGTGTCAGTGAGGACGACGTTGCGCCAGCGGGTGCGCGTGCTTTGCACGCCTTCGATACGCCGCTTGGCGCCGCTCCAGTCATGATCGACAAGAAACTGCGAGCTGGATAGGACCTCCAAGGCAGCTTGATCAACCATCAGACGGGCATCGACGGCGGTGTTGATCTCTTGAGCACGGCTCCAGGCGCGGGCCTCGATGACCTGGCGTTGGGCGCGCATGGACGAGGCCGCCTGCAGCGAGGCGAACAGAATGACCGGCATCAGGACGGCGGCGACAAACGTCGCCAAGGTTTGCCGTTCGCCCTTGGTCATCTCGCTCCATCCCGCAGGTCACGAGCCGACTGCCTGCCCCGACATAAAACTGGTCTTAGGCCAGGTCACGGCGCGATCAAGCCCAGCGCGACCCGACCACGTCAAGTCCTACGCAAGCAGTTCGATTGATACCTGCCGAAGTGATGGCCGAGTTTCGAACTGAAGCGTTTGCCACGGCCAGACCGGTCAATCGAACCATGGCCGTGGCAATAGTCGGCCCATGGCTCGTTGTGTTAGTGATCGCTGCGGTCAGGTGCTGGCGAAAGGCCCTTGAACCGCCTGCAGGGCGGTCAGGCCATCCGATTTTGAGCTCTGGCGTCCAACCGGCTGCGGCTTAGTGGCGCCAGAGGACTAAGCCGCTCGCGCGGCATGGGTGATCGGCGCTGGCGCCGTGGATGAGCCTGAAGTGGCGGCGCCTCGCCCGTCCTGTCTGAAGATCAGGGGTCAACCCTGCAGACAGGAGATCCCCGATGAGCTCTGCACCCACGACCCCGCTGCGTCAGCGGATGATCGAAGACATGTCCATCCGCCAGTTCGGCGAGCGGACCCAGCAAGGCTACGTAGCCGTGGTCGCCGACTTCGCCCGGTTCCTGGGCCGCTCGCCCGACAGAGCCGAGCCAGAGGACCTACGACGATACCAGCTGCACCTGGCCGCCCAAGGCGCCTCGCCGGGCAAGATGAACGCCGCGGTCTCGGCCCTGCGGTTCTTCTTCAAGGTCACCCTGGGTCGGCAGGGCTACGGCGAGCGCCTGGCCAGGGTGCGCAAGGAAGACCGCCTTCCCGAGGTGCTTAGCCCCGAGGAGGTGGCGCTGCTGCTGCATTGCGCGCCCAGCCTCAAGCACAAAGCCGCCCTCAGCGTCGCCTATGGCTGCGGCCTGCGGGTCTCCGAGATCACCCACCTGAAGGTCGGCGACATCGACAGCGCCCGCATGCTGATCCGCGTCGAACAGGGCAAGGGCCGCAAGGACCGCTACGTGATGCTGGCTCCCGACCTGCTGGAGCTGCTGCGCCGCTGGTGGCGCTCGGCGCGGCCGATGGGCTGGCTGTTCCCCGGCCGTGATCCTGGCCAGCCGATCACGACCCGCCAGCTCGACCGGGTTTGCAAGGCGGCGGCCAGGACGGCCGGCCTGGACAAGCCGGTGTCGATGCACACCCTGCGCCACTCGTTCGCCACGCACTTGCTGGAACGCAAGACCGACGTGCGGGTGATCCAGGCGCTGCTGGGCCACAAGAAGCTGGACACCACGGCCCGCTACACCCGCGTGGCGATCAAGACCCTGGGCGCGGTGAAGAGTCCGCTGTCGCTGCTTAGGCCGCCGCCGGCCTGAGCCCGCGTCATGTCCCGGCCACCTCTGGAGGTGGCCGACATCTTCCGCGCCCACGGCCCGGCCTATCGCCGCGCCCAGGCCGGACATCTGAGCCTTGGTCAGCTCAAAGCCATGTCGGCCATCGAGGCCTGTCGCACCGCCGAGTTGGGCGGCCATGTCGCGCGCTGCGACGACTGCCAGCGCCTGGCGGTGAGCTACAACTCCTGCCGCAACCGCCACTGCCCCAAGTGCCAGGGCTCGGCGGCCAAGGTCTGGCTGGCCGAACGCCAGGCCGACCTGCTGCCCGCGCCCTACTTCCATGTCGTCTTCACCCTGCCGGCCCAGATCGCCGCCATCGCCTTCCACAACAAGGCCGAGGTCTATGACCTGCTGTTCAAGGTCGCCGCGCAGACCCTGCAGACCATCGCCGCCGATCCAAAGCGCCTGGGCGCGCGGCTGGGCCTGATCGCCGTCCTGCACACCTGGGGCTCGGCCCTGACCCATCACCCGCACGTCCACTGCATCGTGCCCGGCGGCGGGCTCTCATCAGACGGCCAGCGCTGGATCGCCTGTCGCAAGGGCTTCTTCCTGCCGGTGCGGGTGCTGTCGCGGTTCTTCCGGCGGCTGTTTCTGGACAAGCTCGCCGCCCTCCACGCCAAGGGACATCTGCGCTTCTTCGGCGACCTCGCCAACCTGACAGCGCCCCAGGCCTTTGCCGCCTACCTGGCGCCGCTGCGGCGCGCCGAATGGGTGGTCTACGCCAAGCCGCCGTTCGGTGGGCCGGCTGCGGTGCTGACCTATCTGTCCCGCTACACTCACCGCGTCGCCATCTCCAGTAGCCGCCTGGTCAGTATGGACGACAAGACCGTGAGCTTTCGCTGGAAGGACTACCGCCGCGCCGACCCCGCCACCGGCGCGGTGAAGATGGCGACCATGGCCCTGGCGCCGGCCGAGTTCATCCGGCGCTTTCTGATCCACGTGCTGCCGTCCGGTTTCCACCGCATTCGCCACTACGGCCTGCTGGCCAAGGGCCCCAACACTGTGCCGCTCGATCGGCTGCGCGCCTTGATCCTGAACCAGCCGGCGCAACCAACCGCGGTGCACGAGGACGCTCCCAAGCATACCGAGCCCAAGGCCCCGGGCGCCCTGACCTGCCCGTGCGGCGGCGTCGTCCGCATCATCGAGGTCATCGGCCGCGGCGGCGCATGGCGCGCCAGGCCGCTCGCGCCACTGTGGTGTGACAGCTCATGAGCCCGGCCACGACGATCGTCCGCGCCATGCCCGCCATCGCCTCCTGGCCTTGGCGCGGGGCCCGCTGCGCCCGGCGTCCAGCCACGCCCCAATCGCCGTCCGGCCACCGCCAATGTCGGCGCCTCGCACCGCTCGGGGACCGACATGTTGGACGTTTGGGGCTCTTCGTGGCCACCGCCCAAACCTACTGGGCCATCGTAAGCACCGCAGCGGCGCCGCTATCGCCATAGCCTGACACGCCCGGGCGCTGACCGCGGCTTCCTCCCCTGTTGAGGGTTTCGGAAGCCGGCCCTCAAAGCCGGCCGCAGACCCTGTGCACGGGCCGGCATCCGAAACCCTCAACACTAGCGGACTCTGGCGTCGATCCGGAAAGACGACGTTGAATTCCATACCGACAAGGCTGCGCTGAGCGGAATCGCAGCTAGAGTGAGCCTTTCCGCTTGTTATGCATGAAGGCCGCTAGAGCAGCACCTCGTTTGAAACTACCGGAGGCGCCGTCGGCCTAGGGCGCAGCAGGCGAGCGACCCGCGCCAACAACATCGCGTCGTTGAACGGCTTGGCGAGATAGTCTTTTGCACCTAGAGCGAGGGCCTCGCGAATGTCGTTTGGTGCATTGCGGGCGGTCAGCATCATCACGGGGATATTGACGACCGCAGGGCTCTTCCTGAGGTGGCGCAGCACGCCAAAGCCATCCAGCCGGGGCATGTTGACGTCCAGCACGATGGCGGCCGGGCGGGTGCTGTGGATGCCTTCGAGGGCCTCCCACCCGTCGCGGCCGAAACTGGTTTCGTAACCGGCCAGGCCGAGCCGCGTGGTCAGAAGCTCCAGCAGGTTGCGATCGTCTTCCGCGATGAAAATCCGCTTCGCGCGCGCTTTAAGCGGCATTTTCGACGTCTCCCTCGAAGGACAGGGTGCGATTGATCTCCGCGATCAGCGTGCGCGCATCCAGCGGTTTGGCGACCACGCCGTCGAAGACGCCGGTGGGCAAGACGCCGCCGACATCAGCCGAGAAGGCAATGATCGGGACATTGCCGTTGGGGCCGTCCTGCCGGATCTGTCGGGTCGCGGCCTCGCCGCCCATGCCCGGCATGCGCAGGTCCATCAGGATCACGTCGAAGGGCTCGCCGGCGGCGAGCTGGACGGCCGTCTCGCCGTCGGGAGCCTCGGCCATTTCAGCGCCGAACGCCCGCAGCACCGCGCAGACCAGGTCGCGATTGACCGGGTTGTCGTCGACCACCAGCACCCGGCAGCCCTCGGTTATGAACGCCGTCTCGCCATCCACCTCGGTCGTAGCGCGCGAGGTCTTGTCGGCCGGGATCTCAAACCAGAAGCAGGATCCCTGGCCAGCCTGGCTGGAAACGCCGATCCGGCCGCCCATGGCGTCGACCAGGCCCTTGCAGATCGCCAGGCCCAGGCCCGTCCCGCCATGTCGGCGCGTGGAGGAGCCGTCGACCTGCGAGAACCGCTTGAACAGCTGATCCAGACGGTCGGCGGGAATGCCCGCGCCGCTGTCGGTGATCGAAACGCGAAGGCGGCGGGTTCTGCCCGTCCACCTGGCGTCCAGCGTCACCCGACCGTTATCGGTGAACTTCACGGCGTTACCGATCAGGTTGAGCAGGATCTGGCGGATCCGGTCGGGGGCGAGGGCCAGCCCGTCAGGCAGCTGATCCAGGCCGGTCATGACCAGATCCAGACCCTTTTCCTGGGCCTGGCCCGAGAAGAGGTCCATGGCGTCTTCCAGGACCTGGCGCGGATTGCTGGGGGCGACGATGATCTCGACCTGGCCGGCCTCAAGCTTGGAGAAGTCCAGAATGTCGTTGACCGTCGACAGCAGAGCCTTACCCGCGTTGGAGACCCGATCCACGAAGCGGCGGGTGGCGGGCGACAACTCCGGTTGATCCTCGATCAGGCGCGAGAAGCCCAGCACGGCTGTCAGCGGTGTGCGCAGCTCGTGGCTCATGTTCGACAGGAACTCGGCCTTCACCGCCGCAGCCGCCTCGGCCTCGGCGCGGGCCAGTTCCAGCGCCGCCTCCAGCGCCTTGCGGCCGGTGATATCCCGCGCGACGTCCTGGATTGCGGCCAGCCTGCCGGTCTCCGCATTGAAAAAGAGCTTTGGCTGCCCTTCCAGCCAGACCCAATGACCGTCTTTGTGCCGCCCCCGAAACTGATAGGGCTCGGAGGTCGCGGAGGGACCCTTGGCGATCAGGTCGCCATAGTACCCCATCATCACCGCCACATCCTCGGGATGGGTCATGTCGATGACCCGGCGGCCGATCATCTCCTCGGGCGTAAAGCCGAGAATGGTGCGGCATGCCGGTGAGATGAATCGAATATCGCCGCCCGGTCCGAAGGATGTGATCATGTCGCTGGCGCTGTCGGCCATCAGCCGATAGCGGCTTTCGCTGGCCGCCAGATCGGCCTGAGCCCGACGCTCGTCGGTGATGTCGCGGACCGTGCCCATGATGAAGGTCGGGGCGCCGTCGGGCCCCATATCGATGATCGAGCTGCCGGAAATATAGCGCTCCTCGCCGTCCGGACGGACGATGCGCGTAGTGACGTTGTAGTCGGCCTCGCCAGTCTTCAGGCGTTCGGCGATCCGGGCCATGGTCCAAGCGCGTTCTTCGGGATGGATACGGTCGTTGAAGCTGGCGATGGCCGGTTGCTCGACGCGCTCCAGCCCATAGATTTCGAACATCTTGGGCGACACATCCAGGTCCAGGGCCTTCAGGTCGTATCGCCAGTAGCCGACGCCGCCGATGTCCTCGGCCAGCCGCGCGCGCTGGGCCTGTTCCCGCGCGCTGTCGCGGGCTTCCATCATCTCAAGCTCGAGGGCCTTGCGGTCGGAGATGTCGCGCGAGACCGAGACGATTTCCTGCGGCGCGCCGGACTCGTCGCGCACCAGCTGCAGGTTGGATTCCACCCAGATGTAGTGACCCGCCTTGTGGCGCGAGCGGTGTTGAAGCGTGCTCTGGTCCAGCCCGCGCGACATCGCCGCAAACACCGCCATTACCCGCTCGCGATCATCCGGGTGCAGCACCGAAGGCACGGTCAGCCCCGCGGTCTCCTCGACGGTGTAGCCCAGCAGTTTCTCGATGGCGGGTGAGATGAAGTGGCCCGCGCCTGCAAAATCGTATCGCGTGATGACGTCGCCGGCATGTTCGGTCACCAGCCGATAACGTTGCTTGCGACGCTGCAAGGTCGCGATGGTCTCGACGGTTTCTGTGATGTCCTGGAACAGTCCGATGATCGCGGACGGCTTGCCGTGTCCGTCCAGTTCGCAAACCCCGCGCGAGACGACGTGGCGCAGGGCGCCGTCGGCGCGCACCAGCCTCAGCTGAAATTCAAACCCTCCGCCGGTTTCGATAGCGCTGGCCAGATGGCCCTGAACCATCTCGCGGTCGTCGGGGTGGTAGAAGGCGACAGCGTCGTCGAGCTGGGGATCGAAGCTCTCGCGATCAACGCCGTGGATCGCATAAACCGCGTCCGACCAGACCGGCTTGTTCGCAGCCAGGTCCAGCCGCCAATGGCCCACGCCAGACATGGTCTCGGCGATCTCGAGAAGCCGCTGCTTCTCGTGCGCCTGGCGGTGGGCGCGCGTCAGTTCGAACTCGTCGACGACGATGCGCGCCAGCAGTTGCAGCCGTTCCAGCTCGGCGGGGCTAGGTCGCGGTCTTGGCTTGTTGTCGATGACGCAGAGGGTGCCAAGGTTGTGCCCCTCCTTGGTGGTCAGGGTCGCGCCCGCATAGAACCGAATGTCCGGCGCCCCGGTGACCAAGGGGTTGCTTGCAAAACGCGGGTCCAGGCTAGCGTCTTCGACCACCATCACCGCATCGGGGCCCATGGCGATGGCGTGAGCGCAAAAGGCCTGATCGCGCGGCGTCTCCGACGCCTCCAGGCCCACCTTGGCCTTGAACCACTGTCGATGCTCGTCGATCAGCGAAACCAGCGAAATCGGTGTCGAGAACAGGTTTCCAGCCAGTCCGGCAAGGCGATCAATCGCGGCGTCAGCCTCTGTGTCCAGCACCTGGTAGGACCGCAAGGCTGCCAGCCTCTGCCCCTCGTGATCACCCATGTCGCCTCACCCAATCGTTTGCAAGACCCTAGGCGGAAGTGGTGACAACAGGGTTAAGGGACGCGTGCGACAAAGTGACACCCGTTCGGTGAGCGACGTTCTTTAATGGTCCTTTTTCTTAAAGCCTCCTCCCCTCCCGATCATTTGTCGTCAGCGCGCCAGACTTTCTCGTTCGCGAGCTCGGGCCTCCACGAGGATGGGTGCCCATGTACCAATGGCGCGGCGGCGAGCCCGGTGTTTTTGCGCACCATCACGCCCTTCTCGCGGTAGAGTCGGTAGATGCGGTTCTTGCCTGAAAGGTCGCCCTCCTGACGCAGCAGGACGAACAGCCGTCGATAGCCGAACCACCGGCGATCGGCGGCCAGGCCGCACAGGCGCTTGCCAAGCTCGGTGTTCGGTGGGCGGCGCGATCAGTGGCGCACCATCTCGCAGTCCGCCTTGAAGATGGAGCAAGCCCGCTGCTCGCTGATCTCGAACGCCGTTCGCAGATGAGCGACTCCATCGCGCGTGGCGGCGGCCCCCCATGCCGAGCCGGGTTATATGTAGACTTCGCTCTCGCCGCCGCCTCGCACCTGGACGTGCGGGCGATCCCTGTATGGTTTGGCCACACGACTATCGAGACGCGTTCACGGCGTGGCGTTCCTGGAAGGCGGCAACTAGCGTGGCGCTGTCGATCTGGTTTGACCCACTGAGCACCGCCCCTTTGGCGGCTTCATCCGCAGCGCGGACGATTTCCGCCTGGCTGAGCCCTGCCGATGCGTCGAGCACGCCGTTCCATTTGATGGCTTTTAAGCTGAACCTGCCTAGGCGGCTTTCTACAATGCCACGACTGACCTCTGGCGACGGCAGGTCATAAGTGATGACGTCATCGAAGCGCCGGAAAAGCGCCCGATCGAGGAGATCAGGATGGTTCGTCGCCGCGACGATCAGACTCGGTCCGTCGTCGTTCTCCAAAAACTGGAGAAACGAGTTCAAAACCCGGCGGATCTCACCGACGTCGTTCTGCACAGCGCGTTGTGCGCCTATCGCGTCAAACTCGTCGAAGAAATAGACGCCGCGCTGCAAGCCCATGGCGTCAAAGACGAGCCGCAGCCGGCTTGCTGTCTCCCCCATCAGCTTACCGATGAGCCCGTCATAAAGTACGGTGAACAGGGGGAGCTTGAGCTCCCCAGCAAGGGCAGCGGCGCTCATCGTCTTTCCCGAACCGGGCGGGCCGACGAGCAGAAGTTTTCGGCGAGGGCTAAGGCCACGGCTGCGCAACGCCTCTTGCTGCCTTTGCTCGGTGATTACACGATCGAGCCTGGCCCTTAGGACGCCGGGCAGGACCATTGAATTCAAGAGGACATTTGAATAGCGCGCAGCCAGTAGATGAGACAGCTCGCCCTTCGGTTGGGCGATCGGTACCGGACCGGCTCGCCGACGGCTGACTGTCGCGCCGTTGCCTCTGGCAGCGTCGATCAGCTCGCGAAGTTCCTGGGCAAGCTTTCCGTGGCCCTGTCGCGCCTCATGCGCAGCAAGCTGCGTCGCCACAGTGAGGAAACGTTGATCGTCCCCCGCGATGTGGCTCTGCAAAAGCGCAACGATATGGCGTGAAGTTGTCATGGTCCTCCCAAAGTCCGCCGACTGTCCTCACAGGCCTTAAAAACCGCTTGTATCGCGCAAAGGTCGCGCGGGGCCACCAAGCGAGGCGGAACGTTATCGCGCGCGGCGCGAGGATATGACTCACGGGACGCCTTAAACCCGATATTCCTTGTCGATTTCCCGAAGCCCTGCAGCTGGTTTCAATACATCAGAGGGGTCGCGCTATAGGTCTTCCGAACGAACGGGCGACATGGCTTCAGCCAGTTTTCGAAGCCTCAGGCGCATTGAGGGCGTGAGAGCTGCATACGCCTCGGCAAGGGCATAGGCGCCGTCCATTTCAAAAAACTCTGAAGGCCCCATGGCCGGGCTCTCCTCGACGATTTCACGCTCCAACCCTTCAAAGAATGTGCCCACTTCAACGTTGAGCGCCTGGGCCGTTTCGAACAGCTTACTTGCGCTGATACGATTGGTGCCGCGTTCGTACTTCTGGACCTGCTGAAAAGTGATCCCGAGAGCGTCGGCCAATTGGGTCTGAGACATTCTGAGGGATTTACGCCTGACCCGAACTCTCCGCCCGACGTGTATGTCGATTGGATTGGCATCATCAGCTGCGCGGTTTGGCATTTGCAAAACTCCCCTCGCCTGCTGGCGCAAGGCATTAGCTACGTGCCGGTGCGCCAGAAAGTTGGCGTCGCGGAATTTCGCATCTTCGCTCCAAATTTTCATCGACAGCGCCATTTTCCAATACGGTCGGCTTGCAACACACCAAACGCTCCTTAACGGCTGTGGCGAGGCGGGGCCCAGGTTACATTGAGCGAGTGTCTATCAGACATAGGTCACACTGATCTTTTACCGCGCGGCCGGGCAATACTTGCAGGACGAACCGAACATTGGTTTAACGTAGAGGTACAGATTTTCGCCCATGCTGATAGGCGTCAAGCAATTTTATGAATACATCCCCCGCAGTTTCACCACGATGTTGGTAGCATAGATCACTGAAGCGAGTTTTGGCCTCGTCACTGACACGGATTCCGAGAAACGTTTTGGGCGCCCCGCCCTCAAGGCCTTCGCGGTTAGAGCGGTCAGGCTCGCGCAGATGCAAATCGTGTTCGCACCGGTCGGAGGCAACCGGTGCCCCGTCATTGTACTGCGGCTCCCGCAAAACCGATGAAAGATCCTCTACAATCGCCGATACAGCTTGTTCGCTCGCCTCCTGGCCGAGCTCCACCGTCAGCGACGTGATTGTGATTTTTGTCGCAGACATCAGACGAGTCCCAAAGGGCCCGCTCTGCAGCCCACGAACACTAGGTTGAGATGGGACACATCGCCCCAGAATGATTTGGCCCAAGCTACGGCACCTTGCCGCCGCTATGGCGCACCCCATTCCACTCCTATTATGGGAGCGCGTTGCCGCTTAGCTAGCCCTGTCCTGCAAAAACTTTTTGAGGGCGGCGGACTTGGCGGGACGAAGCATTGAGCCGTTCCGAGAGATCGGCAAACGTTTGGCTGCAGTCCGGAAAGCGTGCGGCCTCAATCAGCGACAACTCGCCGAACGCGTGGGTCGACCGCCCTCTTACATTGCCAAGCTCGAACTTGCTGAACGCCGACTCGACATTGTCGATCTGGACCAGCTTGCGGTGGCCTTGCAACTGCCTCCCGCCAAGTTGCTATGCCGCCTCATGGGACATGACGAGACCTAACATCGCAGAGCTATGGCGGCCCTGATTTTTGCGCTCATACCCTCTCGACGCTAGCGGCGAACCACTTCGCCGATGTTGGAGCGCCTCAGAGGAACCCTGCTTGATCTTACGAAACTACGCTCTCACAGCCTAAGGGCATCAATCCAGGACCCCTTCCCCACCCTCCAAAGCCTCGCTGCCTGTGAGTGCTTTGCCCTCAGCAAGCTTGCGCCCCAAGGCCAGCCAGGAAAGCTGCGGATGCCCACGCTTTCGGCGGCAGCATGAGGCGTATTCCTGTGTCCCCTTGTGCGGTACTTTGGATGGACCTTTAAGAGTTAGTCTCTGGCCGCGATAGGGCGCCAGGTGAGCCGCAGGCCCCGGAGGCCCATCGCGTGTCATTCCCAAGCACTGCGTGACAGTTGGAACCTAGCCAAAGCCAGACGTTACCTTAGCGCATTGGCAACGACGGGCTCGACATCCGATGCGAACAAAGACGAAACGTCGCTCGACGAAAGGCCAAACCGGCGCCACCCTAGCTTCATGAAATTCGACTCGATAATCGACGCTGCCTGGACCGCCCGTGCCCAAGTTCTATGAATTCTTTGCCGGCGGCGGCATGGCCCGGAAGGGCCTGGGCCCTAACTGGACCTGCTTGTTCGCCAACGACTTCGACTTCAAAAAGGGCCTGACCTACCAAGCCAACTTTGGATCGGACGCGCTGAAGGTCGCCGACATCCGCGCAATCATGCCAGCGGATTTGCCGGGGCTCGCCGACTTGATGTGGGGCTCCTTCCCTTGCCAGGATCTTTCTCTGGCCGGCGTCGGCGCAGGATTGCAAGGCGAGCGCTCTGGCACGTTCTACCCCTTTTGGGATGTCGTCCGGGCGCTTAAGGCGGACGGCCGCGCCCCAAGGCTTATCGCCGTGGAAAATGTCTGCGGAACGCTGACCTCGCATGGCGGTAGGGATTTCGAGGCGATCTGCCGGACTTTTGTAGAGGTCGGGTATCGTTGCGGGGCACTCGTAATTAACGCTGACCTGTTCGTGCCCCAGTCGCGGCCTCGCCTGTTCGTAATCGGAGTGCGCGCCGACGTGGCGATCGACCCGGCGCTGCTCTCGCCAGAACCCCTGGCGCCCTTTCACACTCGAGGCATTTGTCGCGCCGTGGAAGCCCTGCCCAAGGCGCTGCGCGCGCAGATGCTGTGGTGGAACGTTCCACCACCCGTCCACCGGGTCAGCACATTCGCCGATGTGATCGAAGAGCATCCAACCAGCGTCACCTGGCACACCCCGGCCGAAACCAGGGACCTGCTGGCCAAAATGTCGCCGCTCAACAAGGCCAAAGTGACTGCCGCCATGCGCGCCGGCCGGCGCATGGTGGGCGGCGTCTACAAGCGCACGCGGCTGGATGAGAAAGGCGTCAAGGTGCAGCGCGCCGAGGTCCGGTTCGATGACGTCGCCGGTTGTCTGCGGACTCCAGCTGGCGGATCCAGCCGCCAGGTTATCTTAGTGGTCGATGGCCAGAAGATCCGCTCCCGGCTGATCTCCGCGCGAGAGACAGCTCGGCTGATGGGCCTGCCCGACGACTATATGCTGCCTAAAAACTACAACGAAGCCTATCACCTGACTGGCGATGGTGTGGTGGTGGACGTAGTGCGACATCTCTCACAACACCTCTTAGAGCCGCTGCTCGTCGAGGCGTTGGAAGAGCGCGACGTCGCATGACTGAGCTCTTCCAACGCGATCCAGACGCCGTCAACGTCCCGCCATTCGAGACCGAGGACCTGCGGCGTAATCTGGCAACATTTCTGGATAGCCCGTTCGACGATCCGTCTGGAGCGCGGCGCTCTGTTGGCAACTATCGCTGGGGCGTCTACGCCTTCTTCGACTATGACGGCGAACCTATCTATGTCGGCCAGACCAATGAGCGGCTGCGCACTCGCATTCGCCGTCACCTGACAAACCAGCGCACGGACGCTGTTGCCATGTCGGTCTTGGATCCTTTTGAGGTGTTCGAGATCGAGGTTTGGCCCCTTCCCCACTTCGAGGCGTCTAGCCGAGCCGACCTGGCGGCGCGGCAATATCTGGACGCGCTAGAGCGGCTCATTACCGAGCGTGCAGTGGCGGGATCGCAGTTCAAGGCAATCCTCAACGAGAAGGATCCGCCGCCTGGGACTTTGAGCGTCGAGGCCCCACCATCGCTGCGCGGCCGCATCGTTTCTGAGCGAGTGCATGAGCTGCGATCGCATCCTGACTTTAGGATTGCGCGCAGATCGTTGATCCTTTCACGGCTGGCGCAGGTCATTTCCGAGCGCAAGGTCCAGGGCGGCCTGCGGCGAGTGCTGCTCACCCAGGCCAAGCGTCTGCAATGGCTATCAGCGCGGCGCTATGAGGCCTTGGGCGGCGCGGCATCAGTCGCTGCCGAGGTCGAAGGCGAAGAGGTCTGAGCTAGATAGCGGCTGACCTTGATGCGCTAAGCCGCCGGTCTTCTCCGGATTGTTCACCCACTTCCGGATGGAGAAGTCGCCCTGCTGGCCCACGAGATGGACAAGGCTGCCGGCGCCTTGGGACAAGACCGACTTGATGGAATCGCTTCGTGGATTTGACCCACCTTCGAGGTGGGATGCCGCTGGCGTACCTCTGAGGAGGTACATCAGCAGCTCGATAGGCCCGAAGAAAACCTTCAGAAGGTCCTCAAGTGTGGCGTCAGGATACAGCACCTTGAAGCGGAAGGTGGCCCAGACAAACACTTGGCGTGTGGAGTTGGTCCAGTAGGGGTCACCGCCCTTAGGTTCCTTAAAAAGGCAGACAGCGAGCCGCTCAATCTCATGCTGTTCGACAGCATCGTTGTAGGGGTTCCAGCCGACCGAACGACCGTCATAGGGGTTGAGGATTAGGTCGGTGTCCGGGTTGTAGTGAGCCCGGATGTAGTCGAGCTCTGGGTCGTAGATAATCGCACGATCGCCCCGGCTTCTGATCGACTCGATTAGCTGATGAATGGCCTGGCTTTTGCCCGAGCCGGGCGACCCGACAAAGAAGGTGTGCTCCTGCTCAGTCTCGTATGGATAGGGCACGCCGACGATCTTGGCGGGGACGTGGTTGGGCGTCTTGCGCTCCAGTGCCATGGCGCGGTTGAAGGCGTGGATGGCAATGAGAAGGTCACGGACGCCGACCACAGTCTGGCCGCGTATCTGGCGCGCTTTGAGCTTCTCTTCGCCGGAGTGGATGAACCAGACTGTCGCGAGGCCAATGATGCTGACAACGCCGAACAGCCAGATGAGTCCGGCGACACGTTGGTTGTGGAAATAGGCCTGGGCATAAGGCTGGATCCAGACGAGGTTTTCGACCTCCTCGTTGCGGTATGTGTGGTCGATCCCGCTTGGGGTTTTGATCGAGATTTCTTGAGGAAACGGGTAGCCGAACTTGTGGAAAGTCGCGGCTTGGAAGGCCTGTATCCCGTAGGTTTGTTCTAGCTCAGTCGACTTGGAATTGCCCATCCAGACGCAGATTGCGGCCCAGATGATGGCGACGATTGTGATGCGGCCAATCACCTCCAGGACCATGTCCCAGGTGTGGCTTACAGTCTGTCCGCCGCGAAGCCAGGCTTCACCTTGGCCCCGATGAACTCGGCTCATGATTTGCGACCTTCCAACTCGAGTGAGGAGTGAAAGGCCGGCGGGGCGGTGTCAGCCCGTCTGTTTTAACCTGCTCCGAAGGCGGCGAAAAGGGCTGCGATACGCGGGTCGTCGGTCGGGGCGCCGCTACCAATTCCAGGTGGGCGCTCGCGCGCTTGGCCGAAGAGAGCCGATGCCGCTTCCACGGCTTGGCGCCTGATCCCCTCTACCTTCTCCGGACCGGCCACCTGGGCAACGACACCCACAAGAAGGCCGGTTGAAATGAACGACTGGATGGCGGCCTGCTGCGCGAAATAGTCCGTGTGGCTGAACCCACGGTCGAAGATCAGCATCTCCACATAGGTCCCAATAGGGAGCTTTAGGCGCTCTGCATCGGCCCGAACCCGCTGATGCGCGCGTTCCGAGATGCGCGCATGAAACGAGGAGCGTGGGCCGTCATCAATATCAAATTCTGACATACTTCACCCCAACACGTGATTATTGTCACCTACTCTAACATACTGGAATAGAACACAGAATCGGCTTTTCACCGTTTTTACGTGACTTCTATCACGTGGGGGATGCAAAATTTTGTTGAGTTATTTCAGCGCACTATCAAAACCGCAGGTGTGCATGACGTGCCCTCTCTTTCCTACCCTCGCCTCTCTTTCCTACCCTCGTTTTGCATCCCGAGGCCCATCCTTCACGCTGCTGTCGATGTGACGAATTTCACCGGCACGGGCACAGGGTCTCGGCCCGCCGAGTAGGCCAAGTAACGGCTGATTGTTGGCTATCTTGACTGCATCTGAGGAAGCACGGGGCGGGCTCCAGCACTGCTATGGTCGACGCTTCGCGCCTTCGGACCGGCAACGGGCAGCGAGGCGGCCTAGCCCCCTCCCCTACCGCGACGGATGCCGATGAGTACGTGCGAGAGGCGCTGGGTTCGAACGGCGCCCAGAACGCCCCTGCCCTATCGGTGGTCCCGATCAGCTTTCTCGACGCCGAAGGCCGAAGAAACGCTTTCCGGCGTATGTCGGCGAAAACCCTACACCGCCCCGCAAAGTTCAGCTCGCCAGCCCCTCCTGCGGACCGGAGGTCTAGCGCCCATCGATTGGCTCGAAAAATCAGACACCGATCCGGAGGAGGCCAATGCCTCGTGACGGTCTCTCCGGCTCTGAGAAGATCATCGAGGGGGCGGTGCTTGCCGTCCAATCTGGGCCGCCAGGAAATCAGCGAAGGGCCCAATGTTCTGGTCGACGCTCGCCGCCTCCAGCGCAGCCATATACGGCGCGCGTAACTGAACGGGGAGCACAGTCCATGGATAGCCGCCAGCCGCCATCATCACGTTCATCAGGAAGCGCCCAGTGCGACCATTTCCGTCCATGTAAGGGTGAATGTAGACGAACATGAAGTGACCCAGAACGATACGTACCGCCGGGTTCGGCTCGTTCCTGAGCAGCTCGAAAAAAGCCGGCATGGCGTCGCGAACGGCGTCGGGATTGAGCGGCACATGGCGCGACCCGCGCAGGTAGACCGGAGAGGTCCTATAGCCGGCCAAGTTCGCGGGTTTGAGGATGCCGGCGGTGACCTTCGGGGCAAAGAGTTCGCGATACCAACCCCCATGATCAAGATCGACGACGTCGCCGGGGTTTTTGCCGTCGAGGATCTGGCGAACACTCGCCTTGACGGCCAGGAAAGCCTGCCAGTAACCGCGCGCGGCCAGACCGTTTTCAAGTTCTAGATCAGACCTGTCGGCTTCTGGATTCCAGGCCCCGCGCCGAACCCGCTCGATCAGCGCCGCGTTGACCTGATAGCCCTCGATTGACAGCGAATGATAGGCGTCTGTGACGTAGATCTCATCGACCTGGCGGAGGTAGGCTTCCGCATCCTTGGTCATGCCGGGTGGCTCCGGAAATCGACCCGGAATGTCCTCGCGCATTTTCTGCCAGAGCATGCGGATCCTTTGCACATAAGGTGAGGGATCACGGCGGTAGGGCGAGCGCACGACTTGGTTCTTGAAAGGATCGACTTCGCGCGCGAGGAAGCCGGCGGCCCGCATGGTCGCTAGGATCTCGTCGGCTTCGCGATCGCGGCCGATGTTTCTGAATGCCCCGGCGAGCCGGCCAGCGATGACCGTATGCCCGCCTTTCAGCAACCGTGCCAGTAAGGTCGAAGCGTCGCGCTGCATCGAAAGAATGGTGCGCGCTTCGGTCGGATGGTTTTCGAAGAAGGACGGCTGCGCAGCAACAAGGGCAGCCTCGATCGTGAAGAGGCGAAGGCCATGCAGAGCCAGGGTATCGCCCGGCTCGGGCAGCCGATGGGCCCCTTCGAAAAGCGAGGTCCCATGGATGAATCGGGTGACCTGATTGTTCGCCTTAGCAGCCCGCACCAATAGCTGAACCGGCACCGTGGTATTTCCCGCCAGCAGGACCAAGGATTGTTCGGGGGTAAGGGTCCACTGATCGCCGAACCGGTCAGTCAGATAGTCGCGGCAGAAATTCCAGAAGGACGTGTACCATGCGGTGCTTTCGCCGGGATCCGCACCGGGCCGCGCCGAAATGTACCAGCCCTTGATCACCTCCTGAAGGAAGCCATGTTTTTTGAGAAGCTCGCGGGTCGTGCGGGTCAGATCCCTAGACCGGATCGCAGCACGGCCGTTTGCTTGGATTCGCTGTAGGCTCTCAAGCGCGGCAGCTAGCTTCTCGTTCGGGGTAGCCATCTAGGCCTCTCAGCAACTCAAGCCTCTGTGTATCACTGATATTGTTTTGCGTTGCCTTGTTTGTAGTTTTTTGAGTTGCGCCCATAATCGTCTTTTGTGCAATCGCGGATCTCTCACGGCTTGCCCCACTGAATCCGCTGGCGCAGTTTTGGCTCGATATCCGCCGTGTAGAATGATCTTGGACGAGGAGAGGCTCAATGGTTCAGCACCATAGTCAGACCGGACCCGACCCGCGTCGAGCAGTTAGCCTCGATACGATGACCAGCGCTGACGCTGAGGAAATTCTGTCTGCGGCCGAGGCCTATTTTGCAGTTCGCCGAAAAAGCCGATTTCCGCGCGCTAGGGCCACATTAGCAGCATGGATGGCCCGCTGGACCAAACGGCCCGCTTCTAGCTCCTGAGATACCCTGGGGGATCTCTGCGTTGACGTCCGTTTGGATCATCCGCTCAACATAGCTATTTACCCCCCTTTGCTACGGGGCCTCGCTTTTGGTGTAAGCGGCATTCGACTTGGGCGCTGATTGTAAGTGAGAGCGCTCAGCTCCCTGTTAAAGTCCAGTGGTTTTGCACCTGTCTTGGAGCCTTGCGACATCGACCGATGTTCACAGCAATGCCGATCCACGACGCAAGCGCGCGGTCGGCCATGGTTCGGCGGATCATCCGGATCAGTCGGCAACTTCGCCAGCGTTGCAGCGTCGTGCGGACGGGCAGACCACCCGTTGAGGTTTCGGTGGAAGGCTCTGAAAAAATAGAAGCTTCCTGCGCTCAGATAACCTTACGGACGCACGCTAGATTCGGTGTAACGCCCACGGGCTCTTCGGAAGATCGCACACACCGAGCCGGTCGGGCTCACGTCAAATCGTCGACGGAGTGTTCAATGGAGATTCGGTAGAACGCACACGCGCTAATTCGGAAGATTGCCCACGTGCCGCTTGCGCTTTGGCCGATTCTGCTTTTCGGTAGAACGCACACGCCAAGAATCGGTAGATCACCCACGGCGCGCCGGCCCCAACATCCCGGCTGGAGGCCATGAAAGATTGCCCGACTCGGTAGATCGCACACGCCAGCCAGAGCTCACCTTCCTTGACCCAACCGTACAGCAAAGATCAGCAGGACGAAGGCGATCTGTTCCTCGACGGGATCGTCGACACACCCTTGCGTGACGACCGGGCGCTTATGGAGTTTCCGTTCTTTTCGCTGACAAAACGCCCACAGACCAAGCCTTTGGTGTTTGAGCGAGACGGCGTATCGATCAAGGTTTCCCCGGGTCCCCGAGGCATGGCCTCAGTCTGGGATCGGGACGTCCTGGTTTACGCGGTCTCCAAGATCAACGAGCGAGTTGAACGCGGCGAAAAGGTCCCCAAGACGATCAAGTTCGTCGCCCACGACTTCCTTAAACTTACCCACAGAGGCACCAACAAGGGTGCGTACGAACTGTTGAAGGATGCCCTGTTTCGGCTTCGCTCAACGACGGTGGAGACGACGATCAC